>DAOMFQ010000013.1:0-1385 GCA_035429905.1 Gemmatimonadales bacterium | reverse complement strand
CGTCGTCGAGCGCGGCCTGTCGCTCGAGGAGGATGCTCCGGAGCTCCACCACCACCGAGAGCCCGTGCGCCAGCGAGAGGGCCATCGGGCGGATGGTGCCGGCCACCTCGGGCCCGGCCAGGATGACGACCTGCGTCTCGCCGGTCCGGAGCCGTCCCACCTCCTGCGCCGTCTCATGGCCATCGGCGGGACCCACCCGGGGGAGCATCCCCTCGGGCGTGGAGATCTCGAACCAGATGGCCCGGGATTGATACCGCGAGACCAGCGCCTCCCGGCAGCGATCCAGCAGCTCGGCGTCGGTGCGCGAGAGCCGACAGGCGGCCGCGAAGGCGCTGGGGACGCTGCCGAGCGCGGCGGCGGCGGGGAGATTCATGCTGAAGTATATGGGGGAGGCGCGCGGCGCGGCAACGCGCTGCGGGTCACTCTCATTCGAGCTGGAGGAGGACGGCCAGCTCCCGCGTCATGCCCTGCAGTTCCTCGAGCATGCCGCGGTTCCGCCACTCGCGCCGCCCCGCCAGGTGGGTCCCGATGGCGTCGAGCCACCAGAGGGTGTCGGCGGGCGAGGCCTCCGGGTCGGCGTGGAGGTACTCGACCCCCAGGCGGCGTACCACCCGGATCGCGGCGCCGCAGTTGTGGATCTCGTCGGCGGCCACGATGTCGAGCCCGCGGGGCTCGGCGTCGCCCAGCTGGAGGAGGAACTCCCGCTTGCAGGTGCGCCACGCCCGGAGCCGCCCAAGCGCGTCGTGCCGCGGTTCCAGCACCTCCATGGCGGTGGCGAGCACCACCGGGCCGAACTTTTCCAGTACCTTGGCCTCGAACTCCGCGCGCTCGGCGGGCACCGCCTCCTCGAGCACCCGGTGGAGAATGCCGGCCACGATGGTGAGGTCCTCGCAGCCGTACCGGGCCAGGATGATGGCAATGTTGGCGGGATGCGCCAGGTAGGCGAGCGTCCGCGCGGGGCCCTCCGCGACACCGTAATGCTTGGCGGCGAAGGCCAGCGCATGGTTGATCCGGTCGGAATAGCCGTGCATCGGGCCGCCGGTGCTCACGGGAGGCCGATCAACTTGTGGGTCTGGAGGCTGAGCCGCCAGCCGGGGTGCCCCAGGCAGTAGGCGGCGGCGGCCTCGGTGTTGGCCGTGCGGGCGGGGCCGTCCATCGGCTGCAGGAACCGATGCCGAAAGGCCAGGCCTTCGAACCGCTCCGGCTCCGCGCCCGGCTGCGGATAGACCAGCTTGAGCTCGTCGCCGGTGGTGAGCACCAGCGGCGCCCCCGCCTTGGGGCTCACGCAGGTCCAGTCGATTCCGGGCGGCGGCGCCTGGGTGCCGTTGGTCTCCACCGCCACCTCGAACCCGGCCGCATGCAGCGCCTCCACGGCCGGGCCGTCG
>DAOMFQ010000012.1:0-19307 GCA_035429905.1 Gemmatimonadales bacterium | reverse complement strand
CAGTTCGAGAAGGACGGCTACACCACCAACGAAACGACCCAGAACGACATCCTGATCGGTCTGGGTCTCGGCATCCCGTTCGGCGGCAAGAAGCCACAGGCCTCGACGCAGGCGATGGCCAACTAGCGGGCCCGGTCGCGGGCGCTAGCCGAGCGGAAGTTCCGCCGTCGCAGAGACGGCCAGCGTGAAGGGCCCCGTCGGCTCGCCCTGACGCGCCACGTGGAGCGCCCCCGCAAAGCCCGCGGCGGCCAGGGCAGGGGCCACCGCGTCCCGCGCGTGCCGCTCGGTGTTGCAGCGCTCGCTGAGGTGCGCCAGCACCACGACGGAAAGCTCAGGATGCACCAACTCGCCGAGCAGCTCCGCCGCCGCGCGATTGGACAGGTGTCCGCCATGGCCCGCGATCCGCTGCTGCACCACCGGCGGGTAGCCGCTGGTCCGGAGCAGGACGTCATCGTGGTTGGCCTCGAGGACCAGCGCGGTCCGGGCCCGGAGGAGGTAGCGCACCGCGGCCGTCGGCCGCCCAAGATCGTAGGCGATCCCGACGCTGACCCGGTCGCTGGTGACCGCGATGGCCAGCGGCTCGGCGGCGTCGTGGCTGGTCTGGGCGCAGTCAATGCGGAACGGGCCGGCCTCGACACCGGCGGACATGGTGAGCGGCTGGTGGCGCACATGGGCGGCGCGCACCCGGAGCCGCTCCCAGGTGCCGGCGCTGCAAAGGACGGGCACGCCGAGCTCGCGCGCGAGGAGGGCGGCGCCGGTGGCGTGGTCGCCGTGTTCATGGGTGAGCGCGATACCCGCGACGCGATCGAGCGGCACGTCGGCCATGGCGGCGCGCCGGCGGATTTCCCTGGCGCTGAAGCCCGCATCGACCAGGAGGGTGGCCCCGCCCGCGGTGAGGGCCAGCGCGTTGCCCTTCGACCCCGAGCCGAGGACGACGAGCCGCGTCACGAGCCTGCCAGTCGACGGTAGGTGGCGCGGAGGGCCGCGGCGCGTTCCGCGGTGAGCTCGACCTGGCGGCGCGGCAGGACCCGGCCCGCCACCTCCAGGAACCCGTCCTCGGTGACGACCGCGATGCCCGCGGCGCCCCAGGAGAAGGGCTTGACCCACCGGGGCACGGGCGCGCCGAACACGTTCGCGCCGGCGCCGATGATCGTGCCGGTGCCGAGCAGGGTGCCGATGGCGGTCTTCGCGTGGTCGGCGATGAGGCTCCCCAGGAACTGGCGGCCGGTTTCGAGGCGCCGTCCGGCCGGCTCGAGGCGGATGGGGCCGTAGGTGTTCTTGAGGTTGGAAGTGATGGTGCCGGCGCCGAGGTTGACCCAATGACCCAGGACGCTGTGCCCGACGAAGCCGTCATGCGCCTTGTTGTCGTACCCGTGGAAGACCGAGGCGGCGACCTCCCCGCGCACCCGGCACTGTGGGCCGAGTACGGAGCCGCGCACGTCGCCGCCCAGGATGATCGTCTGCGGTCCCACGTACAGGGGGCCCTCCAGCCGGCTGCCGCTCCGCACCTGGGCCCCTTCGTCCAGCACGACGGCGCCCCCCCGCGTGTCGAACACCACGCCCGGCTCGACGAAGGCGCCCATCACGAGCACCTCGGACGCCTCGCCGATCACGATCGAGCCGTCGGGAATCGGGTCTCCGCCGCTCGCCAGGAAGTCCACGCAGTCGGCGGGGAGCAGGTGCTCGAGCGCCGTGAGCACGTCGTACGCGCCCTGTAGCAGCAATCCCTCCACCTCCTGGGCGGGCCCCTCCTCGTGCGGCGCCTCCCAGCGGTCGCCCGCTCCCACGATCCAGGCGACCGTCACGCCCTCGTGCGTCAACCGTGCCGTGTCCGCCTCCAGCTCGAGCGGCACGCCGGACGGCGCAAACCAGCTGGCGCACACGATGCAGGGACCGACGACCGCACCGAGCGGGCGCACCGGCGGCTCGGCTCCCTCGAAGAAACCGGCGCAGTGATCGCCCAGGATGGCGGCGGCTTCCGCACCGAGGATGCCCTCCCACCGTTCGCGGATCCGCCACACGCCGGCCCGGAGCTCGGCCACCGGCCGCACGCCGGCGAACGGCGCCCACTCCGGCCCGGGGTCGGCCGGCTCGAGGAGGTAGAGCGGGAACTCAGACATCGCGGACCTCGGGGGGCAGGGTGTCGAGCGCCTCTTTGAGGTGGGCGGCGTCGGCGCGGTTCATGACGAGCAGGCGACCGTTGGCGCGCACGACCACCAGGTCGCGCACCCCGAAGAGGACGATCGGCTCGCCGTCGCTCCAGGCGATGCAGTCCTCCGACCGGTGCGCATGCACGGGGCCCACGAGCACGTTGCCGCCCCCGTCGCGCGGGCGGACGCGGGAGAGCGCCTCCCAGGTGCCGACGTCGTCCCAGTGGAATGCGCCCGCGACGACGGCCACCGCGTTGCTCCGTTCCAGCACGCCGACGTCAATCGACACCGGCGTGACCGACGAGAAGAACCGGGGCACGTCGCCGGCCTCGAGCGACTCCAGCGCCGCCGACATTTCCGGGGTGTGCCGCACGACCTCCTCGCGGAGCCGCGCAGCCGTCCAGGCGAAGAGCCCGCTGTTCCAGAGTGCCCCGGCAGCAATCAGGTTCAGCGCCTTGGCGGCATCGGGCTTCTCCACGAAGCGCGCCACCCGCCGCGCCGAGGCGTCGAGCGCCGGCCCGGGCACGATGTACCCGTACCCCGTTTCGGGGCGGGAGGGCACCATGCCCACGGTGACCAGCCGGTCATGGCGCCGCGCGCTTTCCAGCGCGGCGGTGGCAGTGCCGCGGAACGCCGCGGCGTCGGTGATGACCCAGTCGGCGTGCAGCGAGAGCACCTCGGCGTCCGGGTCCCGCCGGTGGGCCTCGTGCGTGGCCCAGAGCAGCGCGGGCCCTGTGGACGCGGCGCGTGGCTCGACCAGGATGTTGTCCGCCGACAGGTGCAGCGCCTCACGGAGTGGGCGCGCCAGCGCCTCACCCGTCACCACGAGGATGCGCTCCGGGTCGATGAGCCCGTGCAGGCGGTCCACGGCTTCCTGGGCGGTCGAGCGCGGGCCGGCAAGCGGGAGGAGCTGCTTCGGATGCGCAGGCGTGCTGAGCGGCCAGAAGCGGGTGCCGGACCCGCCGGCCAGCAGGACGGCCCACCTCATCGGGCGGACACGGTGCCGGGGCGACCCGGGCGCGCGGCGGTCATGTCGGAGAGGATGAATGCCTCAGAGCAGGGCGGAAAGGGCATCGGCGTCGGCGGAGAGCTGGAAGAGCAGGGTGCCGACATTGAGATCCCGCCGGACCAGCAGCAACAGCGAGGCGCCGTCGCGGATCGGGTGGATCACGACCCGGCCCGAGTCGTACTCGACGACGCCGAGCTGCAGTGCTCCTTGCCGGGTGCTGCGCCCAAGGAGCACGAGCTGCCGGAGCGCGGTCGATCCGACCGCGGCCAGCTCGTCCGCGGCCGGGTCGTGGCCGGCCTGCGCGACGGGAAGCCCATCGTCGCTCAGGACCAGCGCGCCGAGCACGCCGGGACGGGCAGCGAGGCCTTCCAACAGGCTGGAAAGTGCGGACATCCGGGGGGCTCCGGGGCGGGGGGGCGCGGCCCGATGAACGTAGGTGGCGACCAGAGCGAAGTCAAGAAACCACGGTGGGTTGACCCACTTCCCCCTCGGCGGGTAGCTTTCGCCCTCATGCGCCTCACCTACCCGATTTTCACGCTGGTCGTCGCCTCGCTCCTCGCCGCCTGCGCCCAGGATACCCAGCTCGCCCCGGCGTCCGTCCCGAACGTGGTGGACACCATCACGCTGGGCGCCCTCAACTCGTCGCCGGTTTCCATTCCCAGCGCGTATTCGGTGGCGGACGGCAACGCCGTGCGCACCGACATCACGGCCGCGTTCGATTTCGCCTACGACGTCGACGCCACGGGGCGCCACGTGTTCCTCACGCTCGAAGTCATGCGCCTCAGCAACACCAATGGGTCCGGCCCGGGACTGCAGTTCAGCCCGGTGCCGTTCGACCAGGTCACGTCGGCGCCCTCGAACGGCTGGATCACGGCGGACACGATCGTGGTCGATTCCGGCAGCGTGCTCACCCTGCGGTCCCGCATCGTCTGCGGCGGTCTCGGGGTACCGCTCTATGGCAAGCTGGAGGTGCTCTCGATCGACGACACCCCCGGCGACCGCACCATCACCTTCGCGGCACTGGCCAACGAAAACTGCGGCTACAAGAGTCTCATGCCCGGCCTCCCGAGGGATTGACGCGGTGATCGACCTGCGGCTGCTGCGCCAGGATCCGGACGGCACCCGGGCGCGGCTGGCACGCCGGCGTGATGGCGCGCTGACCGCCCTGCTCGACGACCTGCTCGTGCTCGACGCGCAGCGTCGCCAGCTGCTGACGCGGGCCGAGGCGCTCAAGGCCGAGCGGAACAAGGCCACCGAGGAAGTCGCGCGCCGCAAGCGGGCCAAGGAGCCCGCCGAGGAGCTGATGGCCAGCCTGCGCACCTCGGGCGAAGAGGTCCGCGCGCTCGACGCCGAGCTGCGCGACATCGAGGCCGCGCTCGACGCGCGGGCCCTCGAGGTGCCGAACCTCCCGCACCCGGGCAGCCCCGACGGCGACGCCTCCGCCAACACGGTGCTGCGGACCTGGGGCACGGCACCGACCTTCTCGTTCACCCCGAAGCCGCACTGGGAACTGGGCGACTCGCTCGGGATCCTCGACCTCCCGCGCGGCGCCAAGTTGTCCGGCAGCGGATTCCCCGTGTTCCTCGGACTCGGGGCTCGGCTGGTGCGGGCCCTCGAGAACTTCATGCTCGACCTTCACACCCGGGACCACGGGTACGTGGAGGTGGTGCCGCCGCTCCTCCTCAATCGCGCCAGCCTCTCGGGCACCGGGCAGCTCCCGAAGTTCGAGGAGGAGCTCTACGCCGCGGAGCGCGACGGGCTGTATCTCCTCCCGACGGCGGAGGTGCCGGTCACCAACCTGCATCGTGACGAGATTCTCGAGGCGGCGTCGCTGCCGCTGGCGTACGTGGCGGCGACACCCTGCTTCCGGCGGGAGGCGGGCGCCCACGGCCGTGACACCCGCGGCCTGATCCGCGTGCACCAGTTCGACAAGGTCGAGCTGGTGCGCTTCGTCCGGCCCGAGGAGAGCGACGCCGAGCATGAGCGGATCACCGCGCACGCCGAGACGGTGCTCCAGCGGCTGGGGCTCCCCTACCGCGTGCTGGCGCTGGCGGCGGGCGACACCGGGTTTGCCAGCGCGCGCACCTATGACCTCGAAGTTTGGGCCGCTGGCGTGGGCGCGTGGCTCGAGGTGTCGAGTGCGTCCACCTTCACGGACTTCCAGGCGCGCCGGGCCAACATCCGCTTCCGGCCGGAGCCCGGCGCCAAGCCGGAGTTCGTCCACACGCTGAACGCCAGCGCCCTCGCCTTCCCGCGCACCATCATCGCGCTGCTGGAGAATGGCCAGCAGGCGGATGGTTCGGTCCAGATTCCCGAGGCGCTCGCGCCCTATCTGGGGACCGATCGCCTGGTCCCCCGTGCGTAGGGAGTCGATCAGCCGGCTGGCGCCGGGCGTCATCATCGGGCTCGCGGCCGTGCTGATCGGGCTCACGGCCGGAACCGGACTGGTCGTGGCACGGCACCTCCAGCAGGACGCGCTCAGCATCAGCCGCCTCTACTCGGGAGTCTTCGCCGGCCTGAACGACCCGACGCCGGGTGCCGAAGCCGGCGCGCTCCTGCGACTCGGGGAGCGGGTCCGGGAGCAGGGCCTCCCCCTCGTGGTCACCGACGGCATGGGGCAGGTCACCGCCTATGCCAACCTCCCCTTCAACGCCGCGCTCGACGACCCCCGTGTCAAGGCGTACGCGCGGGCGCTGGACCGCGTGAACCCGCCGCTGGTCGAGCCCGGGCTGGGCACCGTGCACTTCGGGCCGATGCCCGCACGGAGGAACCTGGGCCTCCTCGCGCTCCTGCAGTCCCTGACGGTGGCGGTCATGCTCGCCGTGGCGTTCTTCGCGTACCGACACGCCATGTCGTCGCAGCGCGACCGGCTCTGGGTCGCCATGGCGCGCGAGGCGGCCCACCAGATGGGCACGCCGCTGATGAGCCTCCAGGGCTGGATCGAGGTCGTGCGCTCGCGGCCCTCGCCCCCCGCTGACCTCGCGGAGCACCTGAGCGCCGACGCGGAACGGCTGGAGCGGGTGGCCCAACGCTTCGAACGCATCGGCAATCCGGCGCGACGCGAGTCGATCGGCCTCGGCGCCCTGGCCGACCGCGTGGCGGGATACTTCCGCCCGCGGCTCCCCCGGCACGCCAATCCGATCGAGCTCCGCGTCGAGGCCGCCGGCGCGGGGCCGATGGTGCTGGGCGACCCGATCCTCCTCGAATGGGCCCTGGAGTCCCTCGTGAAGAACGCCATCGACGCCCTCAAGGGACGGTCCGGGTCCATCGTCCTCCGCGTCGAGAGCGAGCCGGGGCGCGGGGTGCTGCGGGTCATCGACGACGGGCCAGGCATCGATGGCAGCATCCGGCGGACGCTCTTCCAGCCGGGCATCACGACCAAGACCGGCGGATGGGGCATCGGCCTGGCGCTCGCCGCGCGGGTGGCGCACGAGGCACACGACGGCGACCTCTCGCTGGAGCCGTCCGCCACGGGGGCGTGCTTCCGGCTCTCCCTCCCGCTCCAGCCCGAGGCGGGGCCGTCGTGACCACACCGCTGCTTGGTTCGCTCAACCCCGCCCAGCGCGAGGCGGTCGAGCACGTGAACGGGCCGCTGCTCGTCCTGGCCGGTGCGGGCTCCGGCAAGACGCGGGTGCTCACCGCGCGGGTGGCCAACCTGATCGAGACCCACGGCGTGGCCCCCGACCGGATCTTCGCGGTGACCTTCACCAACAAGGCCGCCGGCGAGATGAAGGAGCGGGTCGGCCGTCTCCTGGGCCGGGATCCGGGCGGCCTCTGGATCGGGACCTTCCATTCACTGTCCGCCCGGCTCCTCCGGCGCGAGGCGGAATACCTCGGCTTCACCCGGCAGTACACCATCTACGACGAGGACGACCGGATCCGGGTCATCCGCCGGCTGCTCGAGCAGCAGGGCCACCCGGCCAAGGCGTTCCCGCCGAAGGCGGTGCAGGCCATCATTTCGAGCGCGAAGAACAAGATGACGCCGCCGAGCGAGCTCCTCGCGGCCAGCACCTTCAACCCGCTGGTCAAGGTGGCGGCCGAGGTGTACGCGGCGCTGGGCCCGGCCCTGCGCTCGGCGAACGCGATGGACTTCGACGACCTGCTGCTCCATCCGCTGACGCTGTTCCGCGAGCAACCGGAGCGGCTCGAGGCGTACCGCCGCAAGTTCCAGTACGTGCTGGTGGACGAGTTCCAGGACACGAACCGGGCCCAGTACGAGCTGATCCGCGCGATCGGGGCGCACGGCAACGTCAGCGCCGTGGGCGACGACGACCAGTCCATCTACGGCTGGCGGGGGGCCGAGGTCCGCAACATGGTGGACTTCCAGCGCGACTTCGGCGAGGTGCACCTTGTCCGACTCGAGGAGAATTACCGCTCCACCCAGGTGGTGCTCGACGCGGCCAACGCGATCATTGCCGAGAACACCGGCCGCATCGGCAAGACGCTCCGCACCGCGCGGCGGGGGGGCGAGGCGGTCACGCTCCTGGCCGCGGCCGACGAGCGCGACGAGGCGGAGTGGATTGCCGGGGAACTTCGGAAGCGCGCGGCCGACGGCGACTGGGCCTACGGTGAGATGGCGGTGCTCTACCGCACGAACGCGCAGTCGCGCGCCATGGAAGAGGCGTTCCGGCGGAGCGGGATGCCGTACCGGATCGTGGGCGCCATCAGCTTCTACGACCGGCGCGAGGTGAAGGACCTGCTTGCGTATCTTCGGCTTGTCGCCAACCCGGCCGACGACGAGGCGTTTCTCCGCGCGGTGCAGGTGCCGCGCCGCGGCCTGGGCGACTCCAGCCTGACCACGGTGGTGGAGGCGGCGCGCCAGTGGGGCAAGCCGCTCCTCGCCGCCGCCGCGATCGCCGACCGGATCCCCGACCTCCGGCCCAACGTGCGGCTCGCGCTCACCGGATTCGCGGCGCTCATCGAGCGGCTGCGCGGCCAGGCGGAGCACCAGCCCCCGGCGGACCTGCTCGAGGAGCTCTGCCAGGCCATCGATTACGAGGCGGTGCTGAAGCTGGAGGGCCCCGAGGGGGCGGACCGCTGGGACAACGTGCGCGAACTCGTGGCGAGCGCTGCCAACTGGTCGGAAATCGTCTCCGGCGTGCCCGAGGAGGACGGCACCCCGCTCGAGCGCTTCCTGGCCGACGCGGCGCTCCTCAGTTCCCACGACGCCGTCGAGGGCGCGGAGGACGGCGTCACCCTGATGACCATCCATACCGCGAAGGGGCTCGAGTGGCCGGTGGTGGTGCTGGCCGGCCTGGAGGACGGCCTCTTTCCCCTGGCGCGGGCGGATGAACAGCCCGGCGGCGTCGAGGAGGAGCGGCGGCTCTGCTACGTCGGCCTGACGCGCGCCAAGGACAAGCTGTACGTGACCTTCGCGCGGAGCCGACGCCGGGGCGGCACACTGCAGTACTCGCGCCCCTCGCGGTTCCTCGAGGCGCTGCCGCCGGGGATACTCGACGAACGGCGCACCTCGGTGGCGGGGTGGGGGGGCAGCGGGGCAGCAGGGCAGCGGGGAAGTTGGAGGGGCGCGGGATCGGGCCGGATCGCTTCCGGCTGGGACGTTCCTGCCGCCCCGCAGCCCCGCGGCCCTGCGGCCCCGCCTCCGGAGGAAGCGTCGCAGGACACGCCCCGGTATGTGCGCGGTGAGCGGGTTCGCCACCGGCGGTTCGGCAGCGGCGCCATCCAGGGCCTCACCGGCGCCGGCCGCGACCTCAAGGTGACAGTGCAGTTCGACGACGAAGAGGTGGGCGTCAAGCAACTGCTCGTGGCCTTCGCCGGGCTCGAGCGCGAGTGGGAGAGCGCATGAAGATCGGACGTGAGGAGGTGCTGCACGTCGCGCGGCTCGCCGAGCTGGACGTGCCGGCCGCGGACGTGGAAGGCCTGGTGGCGCAGATCGGCCGCATCGTCGAGTACGTGGCCCAGCTGGACCAGGTACCTGCCGGCGAGCAGGCGGAACCGTTCCAGGGAGGGCCCGAACGGGTGGCGCTCCGGGAAGACGTGCCCGGGTCGGTCCCGCTCGTGCGCGGTCCCGAGTCGTTCGCGCCCGAGTTCCGGGATGGTCTCTTCCTGGTGCCGCGGCTCGGCTCGATGGAGGGCGAGTGAGCGGCGCACGCGCGCTGGCGGAACGCCTCCGGGCTGCGGATGCGAGCGGGCTGAACGCTACGCTCCATTGGAGCGAGGAACTCCTGCTCGCGGAGGAGGCGCGTGTCGCGGCCCTCAAGGGCGCGGGCGCCAGACTGCCGCTGGAAGGCATGCCCGTCGCGCTCAAGGACAACATCGTCACGACCGACGCGCCGACCACGTGCGCCTCCCGGATCCTCGAGGGGTTCAGGTCGCCGTACGACGCCACGGTGGTGACCCGCCTCCGGAGCGCCGGGGCGCTGATCGCCGCCAAGGCCAACCTCGACGAGTTCGCCATGGGCTCGTCCACCGAGCACTCCGCCTTCGGGCGGGTGCTCCATCCCACGCACCCTGACCGGGTTCCCGGCGGGTCGTCCGGCGGGTCGGCGGCGCTGGTGGCGGCCGGGGTGGTGCCGGCGGCACTCGGCTCCGAAACCGGTGGCTCGGTTCGCCAACCGGCCAGCTTCTGCGGCATCGTCGGGGTCAAGCCGACCTACGGCCGGGTGAGCCGCTTCGGACTGGTGGCATTCGGCTCGTCGCTGGATTGCGTGTCGGTGTTCGGCCGCACGGTGGCAGACGCCGCCCGCGTGCTGTCGGTCATTGCCGGCCCCGACGCGAATGACGCGACCACGGTGGACCGGCCCGTCGACCCGGTCGGCGCGGTGCCGGGCTCGCTCAGCGGCCTCCGGATCGGGCTCCCCGCCGAGTATTTCCCCGCCGACCTCGACCCCGGGGTCCGCGCCGGGGTGGACCGGGCGGCGGCGGCGCTCCGCGCCCTCGGCGCGGAACTGGTGCCGGTGTCGCTCCCGCACACCGGGTATGCCGTGCCCACCTACTACGTGCTCGCGCCTGCGGAGGCGGCCTCCAACCTGGCCCGTTACGACGGCGCCCGATACGACGCGCGCCGCATCGGCCCGGCCGGCGACCTGCCGGCGCTCTACCGCGCCACCCGCGGCGCGGGCTTCGGCGCGGAGGTGCGCCGCCGCATCCTGGTCGGCACGTACGTGCTGAGCGCCGGCTACTACAACGCCTACTACCGGAAAGCGCAACAGGTACGGAACCTGATCGCCGCCGACTTCACCAGGGCCTTCGCGCCTGGTGGCGTGGACCTCCTCCTCACCCCGACGACGCCGAGCCCGGCCTTCCGCGCCGGCGAGAAGACCGAGGACCCGGTGGCGATGTACCTGGCCGACATCTTCGTCAGCGCCGTGAGTCTGGCAGGGCTCCCCGCCATGAGCCTGCCGGTGGGCCTGTCGGAAGGGCTCCCGGTCGGGGCCCAGCTCGTGGCGCCCGCCTTCGGCGAAGCGCGGATGCTCGAGGTGGCCGGGGCGGTGGAAGCGGCGCTCGGCGCCGCGCGGGAGGTGCGCTGATGGCCTGGGAGACCGTCATCGGGCTCGAGGTGCACGTCCAGCAGGGCACCCGCACCAAGATGTTCTGCGGCTGCGTGTCGGCGTTCGGTGACCCGCCCAACACGAATGTCTGCCCCACCTGCCTCGGCCTTCCCGGCTCGCTGCCGGTGCCGAACGCCGAGGCCATCCGGCTCGCGGTGCGCGGGGCGCTGGCCCTGGGCGCCACCGTGCACCACACCAGCGTCTTTGCGCGGAAGAACTACTTCTATCCCGACCTGCCCAAGGGCTACCAGATCAGCCAGTTCGATCGGCCCCTCTCCACGGGCGGCAGCGTCCGCTTCGAGTCGCCCGATCGCGGGACGGTCACCTGCAGCATCACACGCCTGCACGTCGAGGAAGACGCCGGCAAGTCGCTGCACGACCGCTACCCCGGCCATACCGCCATCGACCTCAACCGGGCCGGCACGCCACTCGCCGAGATCGTGAGCGGACCGGACCTGCGCTCGCCCGCGGAGGCGCGCGCCTACCTGGTGGCGCTGAAGCAGATCCTGGTCTACGCCGGCGTGAGCGACTGCAGCATGGAGAAGGGCACCCTGCGCGTGGACGCAAACCTCTCGGTCCGGCGGACGGGGGAAACGGCGCTCGGCACCAAGACCGAGATCAAGAACATGAACAGCTTCGCGAACGTCGAGCGGGCGCTCACGGCGGAGCGCGAGCGGCAAGTGGCGCTGCTGGAGTCCGGCGGCAAGGTGGAACAGGTGTCGCTGCTGTTCAACGCCGCCACGGGTGCGGTGCGGCCGACGCGCTCGAAGGAAGACAGCCACGACTACCGGTACTTCCCCGATCCCGACCTGCCACCGCTGGTGCTGGACGAGGCGTTCATCGAGGCCGAGCGTCGCGCGCTCCCGGAACTGCCCGAGGCCAGGCGCGCGCGGCTGGAAAGGGACTACGGCCTCTCGGCGTATCATGCCCAGGAGCTGACCGGGGAGCGCGCGGTGGCGGACTACTTCGAGGCGACGGTGAAGGCGGGCGCGGAGCCAAAGTCCGTCGTGGGGTGGGTGCTCGGCGAGGCGATGGCGGGGTACAATGCCGACGGCCACTTCGCCGTGTCAGCGAGTCAGCTGGCCGAACTCATCGCGGCGATCGGCGAGGGTACGGTGAGCAATCAAGCTGCCAAACAGGTCTACGCCGCGCTCACGTCCACGGTCGGAAACCCATCGCCGCGAGCGATGGCCGCACAGCTCGGCCTCGTCCAGGTGCAGGACACCGGCGCGCTGGAAGGCTGGGTGGATGAGGTGCTGGCCGCCCATCCCGGCGAGGTCGCGCGCTTCAAGGGCGGCGAGACCAAGCTGATTGGGTTCTTCGTGGGACAGGTGATGAAGAAGAGCGGGGGGAAGGCGGACCCGAAGGGCGTGGCTCCAATCTTACAGAAGAAACTGAAGGACTGAGCCCAGTCCTCAGTCCCGCTTGTCGTCGTCCTCGAGCAAGTCCTCCAGCACCCGATCGACCACCTCCGACACCTCCCCGGTGAGGACGGTCATCAGCACGTCGCTCGCCTCCTCGGCGAGGTCCTCGGGGTGTTTCCGGTCACGCGAAAGCCGCACGATGTTCCCCAGGTATACCGGGACCGCGGCGCCGTCCTCCAGGCTCGGCGTCTCGTCGCCTCCCCCGGCGGATCCCTCCTGCTCGAAGGCTGGCGGCGGCACGCTCGCCTTCCATGGCTCGCTGTCCTCCTCCGCCTCCCCCTCGCCCTCGGACAGCGGAAACCGGTCTGCCGGCAGCAGGGCCAGCAGCCGGCACTGCAGGCCGGGCGTGTCCTCGTAGGCCAGGAGCCCGAGGTGCACCGGGTCGTCGAAGAGGTGGAACTCGCGCAACTCGTCGAGGGCCTCGGAGGGCGCGACCCGGCGCCCCACCAGCCGGTCGCCGATGAAGGTGCCGAGGCAGACGGAGCCGACCGGGGTGCGGTCGTCCTCGACCGGCTCGACCCGCACCTGGACCTTGGTGCTGGTGGCCACCAGCACGCTGGGGCGGCCCTCGCCCTCACCCTGGGGCAGGCCGAGATCGTCAGGCCGCATCGGAGGCTCCGTCGGGCGTGTGGTGCGGCGTGGCGGTCCACGGCCGTGGCGCCGACAGGCTCCGCCAGTAGGTCAGGTCGGCCTTGCGGGGCAGGCCGAAGTCGCGCTCGGCGAGCTTCCGGATGCGGCTCGTGTCGCGCACCCCATCGGCGTCCTGCGCCTCGCGGCGGAGATAGCGCGCCGCGCGGAGCGGCTCCGCGCCGGCGGGGTCGAGCCGACGAGCCAGGGGCCGGTCGTCCCCCAGCATTTCCATCACGAACTCGAACGACAGCGCCATGTGCTGCTCGACATCCTCCTCGGGGAGATCCCACCGGCTATGCTCCCGCGCCATGCGGAAGGCGCGCTGCCAGCTCCGGGTCTCGACCAGGTGGACCATCCCGCGGAAGAGCTTCCGGTTGGTGCGGACGCTGAAGATGGTGGGCGAGATCAGCTGGTCGAGGTGGGCGTCGGCCGGCGCGTGGTCCAGCTGGATGACCTCCTTGGCCGTGCGGGCGAACTCCTCCCCGAGGTGGGTTTCGAACCGGCTCTCCCAGTAGGCGTGGCCCAGTCCGGAGCGCGAGCTGGTCACGGCGAGCTGCCGTGGCACGAAGTAGTTGTGCGCGACGGTGTCGGCGGCGAGGTGCGAGAGATAGCCGAGCCCGAAGGCGCGCAGCGCGTCGGTGGGGGCGAGGTCGTGGATTTCCTGGCCGACGTGCCAGTGATGACAATGGCGGCTGACCGGCGCGAAGTTCTTCGCGATGCTGCTGTCGGCCGCGATGTTGCCGTAGAGGTAGTCGTAGGGGAAGGCGCGGATCAGGTCCGCCACCGTGCCCGGGAGCAGGTGCGCGCTGGCCAGGACGTTCTGGGCAAGGTAGATGTGGGTGCCGGGGGTCCAGGCGTGGAGCGCGTCGGGCGCCGCGGCCAGGAGGAGCCCGACCGCGAGCACCGCACAGGCGACCCGCCACGGCGTCATCGCCGCCGCCGGCGGAGCGCCCGCGCGATGATGCCGGTACTGAGCCGGGCGGTGCGGAGCGCGCTGGCAAACCGGAGCGCGGTCTCCTCCACCTCCTCGTGCACCACTTCGTAGAGGGCGTCGAGGTCGGCCATCCGCTCCGACACCCGGTCGATCCCGCCGTCGAGCCGCTTGCGGAATCGCCGGCTGGTGGCGAGGTAGGCGTCGCCCTCCTCCTGCACTCGGCTGACCAGCGCCTGGAGCTGCCCGAGCTGCAGCATCGTGGCCTGGAACACGCGCCGCAGCGCGAGCGCCGCCATGGCGATGCCCGCAAACATGATGACGCACGCGAGCGCGATGACGGCGAGGGAGAGGGCGATGGTGGGCCCCACCCAGCCGGGGGCGGGTGCCTGGAGGAGGCTCAGCGCGTGCATGCCCGAAGTATGCCCTGCCCGGTGACCATTCGGAATCCCTCGCGCTTGACGGCCCCTGCCTCGCCGGGCGAGCTTTGGCCATGCCTCCACGCTATCTCGTTCGCGGCGGTGCCCCGCTTCACGGCACCGTGCGCCCCGCCGGCAACAAGAACGCCGCCCTCCCCGCCATCGCCGCGTCGGTGCTCGCCGAGGGTCCCGTCGAGCTCGACAACATCCCGCGGATCCGGGACGTGGAGACGATGCTCGCCATCCTGGGCGAGCTCGGGGCGGGCATCGAATGGATTGGCGTCAACCAGGTGCGCATCGACCCGCGGCCCATCGAGAACAAGCCGCTCGACCCGCGGCTCTGCGCGCGCATCCGGGCCTCGATCCTCCTGGCGGGTCCGCTGCTCGCACGGTTCGGCCGGGTGACCCTTCCGCCCCCCGGCGGCGACGTCATCGGCCGCCGGCGGGTGGACACCCACTTCCTGGCCCTCGAGGCGCTTGGCGCCGAGGTCCAGCTGGGCGACAGCTACGAACTCTACGCCACGACGCTGCGCGGGGCCGACATCTTCCTCGACGAGCCGAGCGTCACCGGCACCGAGAACGCGCTGATGGCAGCCGCCCGTGCCCAGGGGCGGACCGTGCTGCGAAACGCCGCCTCCGAACCGCACGTGCAGGACCTCGCCAGGCTGCTGGTGGCGATGGGCGCCCGGATCGAGGGGATCGGCTCCAACACCTACGTCATCGAGGGGGGCCAGCCGCTCCACGGCGCCTCGTATACCATCGGCCCCGACCACATCGAAATCGGGAGCTTCATCGGGCTGGCCGCGGTCACCAACAGCGCGCTCACCATTGACGGCGTGCGCGGCGACGACCTCCGCGGCACCCTGCTGGGCTTCGAGCGCCTCGGCATCCGGCCCCGGCTCGACGGGCAGCGGCTCATCATCGACGCCGACCAGGAACGCCGGATCCGTCCGGACCTCGGCGGGCACGTGCCGAAGCTGGAGGATGGGCCCTGGCCGGCGTTCCCGGCCGATACCATGTCCATCGCCATGGTCGCGGCCACGCAGTGCGAGGGGCTGCTGCTGGTCTTCGAGAAGATGTTCGAGTCGCGGATGTTCTTCGTGGACAAGCTGATCGGGATGGGGGCGCGGATCGTCCTCTGCGACCCGCACCGCGCGGTCGTGTCGGGACCCTCGAAACTGCGGGGCGGCACGGTGGAGTCGCCGGACATCCGGGCGGGGATGGCGATGCTGATTGCGGCCCTCGCCGCGGAGGGCACCAGCCACCTCCACAACGTGGGCCAGATCGAGCGGGGCTACGAGCAGATCGACAACCGGCTCAAGGCGCTGGGCGCCGACATCGAGCGGTTCGAGGAATAGGGGCGCACGGCGGTGCGCCCCGCTGCCAATCGGTTCAGAAGGTGTAGGACAGCCCCAGCACCCCGCCGTAACTCGTCACGGCGTACTCGAAGTAACCCTGCTGACCCTGCGTGCCGGTGGCGTAGTCCGCGTTGATCGCGCGGTAGCCGAGCGAGGCCGAGAAGTGCTCGCCGAAGCCGTAGTTGACGTAGCCCGCCGCCTGCCAGGTGGTGTTCGTGCCGCCGATCTGGAAACCGCCGAGGTCGCCCCGGCCGATCAGCTTCATGTGCTTGGTGACCGGCACGAACACCCGCACCCCGATGAGGGGCGCAAACCAGCTCTCGCTCTGGCTCTTGCCCGAGAAATTCGGATTGTCGGTATTCGGCACGAACTCGGCTTCGATCACCGGTACCCGGATGCCGATCAAGGCGTCCATCCAGGGCAGCACCCGGTAGCCGCCGTCCACCTCGAATAGCCACTGCTTCACCTTCACCTCTGCGGCCGTGGTGCTGCCGGACGGCAGCGCGAGGTCGGATCCGAGCTTCATGTAGATGAAGTCGGCGCCGGTCACCCAGGTCTGGCCCCGGCCCATGTAGTTGAGCATGGCGCCCATCTTCAGGTTGTCGAGGATTTCGCTGAAGGGGACGTCGATGTTTGCAGACAGGGGTCCGATGCCGACGTCGCCGGACATGGCGGCGGCCCAGCCGTAGAGGGTGACGGTATTTTCCCAGGGCTGCTTGTCGGCGGCCTGGGCAGACATCGAGCCCGCGGCGCCACCCAGGAGGGCGACGGACAGGCAGACGGTGCGGAACGAGTGCGCGCGGAACATCAGGGGGTCTCCGAGTCGGGGGACAGGCGGCGGGCGCCAGCGGGCGCCCGGCGGGGAGAAAACTCATCGAGTCCGGATGCAGGCGCAATGCTCCGGGTCACGTTCGACTGGGGAGGAACGCGGGTGGCAGCATCGGCAACGGTTCGAGAGGAGCGCCTTCCCGGTGACCAGGTGCCGCGCATGGAAGTCCCGGGCTGGCGGGAGCGCTTCGGCGTCGTCGCCGGTC
Organism: Gemmatimonadales bacterium; assembly: GCA_035429905.1. Taxonomy (GTDB): domain Bacteria; phylum Gemmatimonadota; class Gemmatimonadetes; order Gemmatimonadales; family GWC2-71-9; genus SPDF01. The sequence goes on along the minus strand of DAOMFQ010000012.1, from coordinate 2,841 downwards.
TCACCACCCGCGGCACCCGAGAGCATCCGTTCGATCTCGGGCTGACCAGCGAGGTACCCGTGAGCCGGGTGATGGCCCAGTGGGCCGCCTTCCGGGCGGCCGAGCCGGGATTCTCCCTCGTGGCGCTCGGCCGGCAGGTGCACGGGACGGAGGTGGCGTGGCACGAAGGGGGACGCGGGTGGCTGGTGCTGGACGGGGTCGATGGGCACGCCACGGGAGCGCCCGGGATCCTCATGACCGTCACCCTCGCCGACTGCACGCCGGTGTACCTCGTGGATCCATCCCGCGGCGCCCTGGCGCTCCTGCACGCCGGGTGGCGGGGCGCCAGTGGGCGCATCCTGGAGCGGGGAGTCCGGCTCCTCGCCGGGCGTGCTGGATCGACTCCAGCAGATATCATAATGCATTGTGGAGTAAGTATTTGCGAGCCATGTTATGAAGTAGGTTCTGAAGTATTCGAGTCCTTCGGGCTCGCCGCGCCGGCCGGTGGGAAGGGGCCGATCGATGTGCGGCAGCGGCTGGTGGAGCAGGCGAGGTCGCTCGGCATCACCGAGGTCAGCGTGTCTTCCTGGTGCAGTGGGCACGACGCGGAACTTTTCCACAGTCACCGGCGGTCCAAGGGCGCCGATGGCCGAATGGTCGCCTATCTCGGGATCCCGCTCCCGCACGCCTGAACGGGAGATTGACGCGCTGCGTCCACCCGGGTACCTTTTTGTGCTGTGGGGGCCGCTAGTCCGGGGCCGGCTGTTGATGTGGGGGAGTTCCCCCACATTTTTTTTCACCCCGCGACGCGTCTTCCGACCCCATTCCCGATGCCGACCGCAGCCGGGCCCGGGTGCCGGTTCCGCTTGCCGGACGAGTCTCTCGTCCCGCGGGGGAGCTGGGCGGGCGCGGCCTGTGTTCGTGCAGGCGAGCGGCGTGACCAATCCCGGACTGTCACCGGGCCGACCGGATACTCCGGCAGGGAGTGATGATGGCGAGTTCAACCGAAATGCTGGCGGCGTTCCGCGAGCTGACCACGACCAAGCAACTGGACCGGGCGGAACTGCTCGACCTGCTGCACGACGGCATCCAGGCGGCGCTGGTTCGCAAGTACGGGCCGACGGTCCGCTTCGAGCTGGCCGTGGACGAGATGAAGGGCGGACTCACGGTCACCCGGCTCCGCCAGGTGGTCGAAACCGTCGAGGACCCGGCCAGCCAGGTGTCGGTCGAGGAGGCCCGGTTCGAGGACCCCGAGTTCCAGCCCGGCGACATGCTCGAGGAGGACATCCCCTTCGAGGCGTTTGGCCGGCTCGCGGTGCAGGCTGCCAAGCAGCGGATCATCCAGCGGGTGCGCGAGGGCGAGCGGGCCCGGATCCGCGACGAGTTCGCCGACAAGGTCGGAGAGCTCCTTTCCGGTGAGATCCAGCAGATCGAGCGCGGCAAGCTCGTCATCATGCTGAACAAGTTCCGCGAGGCGGAGGCGATCATCCCGTATCGCGAGCAGAACCATCGCGAGCACTTCCACCAGGGCGACACCATCCGCGCGGTGCTGAAGCGCCTCGAGGAGACGCCCAAGGGCCCCCGCCTCATCCTGAGCCGCGCCGACGGCCTGTTCGTCAAGGCGCTCTTCAAGCTCGAGGTGCCCGAGATCCAGCAGGGCATCATCGAGATCCGCGCCATCGCGCGCGAGGTGGGGAGCCGCACCAAGGTGGCCGTCATTTCGCGGGACGACGCCATCGACGCCGTGGGCGCCTGCGTCGGCCTCAAGGGCTCGCGGGTGCAGGCCGTGGTGAACGAGTTGAGCGGCGAGCGCATCGACATCGTGCCGTGGTCGCCGGATCCCGAGCGCTTCGCCAAGCAGGCGCTGGCGCCGGCGCGGGTGGCCCGGGTCATCGCCGACCCGGCCTCGAAGACGATCAACGCCGTGGTGGACGAGGACCAGCTCTCGCTGGCCATCGGGCGCAACGGGCAGAACGTGCGCCTCGCCTCGGAGCTGACCGGCTGGAAGATCGACCTCTACTCCAGCCGCGAGTGGCTGGAGCGCGGCGGCGAGGGGCCGCTCTTTGCGCCGCTGCCGCCCGAGGAGGAGATGGCCGGCCAGGTGCCGCTGGCTGAGCTCGAGGGCCTGGCTCCCGAGCTGATCGGGATCTTGGCCAACGCCGGCTTCACGATGCTGAACGACGTGCTCGACCTCGAGCGCGACGACTTCCTCCGCGTGCCGGGCATGACACCGGAGGCGGCGGACCAGCTGGTCGGGTTCCTCACGGAACTCACGACGGAAGTGAGTGAGACCGGGGAGGACGCGGCGCCCCCCGCGTGAGCGGAGGCGTCCTCGGCCTCCTGGGCCTCGGGCTGCGGGCCGGCCACGTCGTGATCGGCGTGGACGGGGTCCGGCGGGGGCTGCAGAACGGAGAGGTGCGGTGCGTGGTGTTCGCGTCCGACGCGAGCCCCCGCGCCATGGACAAGGTGATCCGGCTGGCCAGGGCGCACGGGGTGCCGCTGGTGCCGGGTCCGGGTGCCGACGCAATCGGCAGGCAGTTGGGACGGCCGCCCGTCATGGTGGCCGGTGTGCGGGACCGCGCGCTGGCCGACGGACTGGGCCGCCTTGCGCGGGAAGTCCCTGAGGAGGTTTGAGTGGTCAAGACCCGGGTACATGAGCTGGCCGCCGAATTCGGCGTCTCCTCCGAGCAGCTGATCCAGACGCTCAAGGAGATGAACATCTTCGTCCGCAGTCACCTGTCCGCCCTCGAAACGGGGCAGGTGTCCGCGGTGCGCGTCCGCTGGGAGCGCGACAAGCGGAAGAACGCCGAGGAGCCCAAGCCGAAGAAGGGGCGCCGCAAGGCGGCCCCCGAGCCCGAGGTC
>DAOMFQ010000011.1:0-19771 GCA_035429905.1 Gemmatimonadales bacterium | reverse complement strand
AGTAGAACTCGAAGACCTCCCACCCGCCCTCGCGGTGGCCGTTGCCGGTCTGCTTCACGCCACCGAAGGGAAGGTGCGCCTCCGCGCCGATGGTCGGGGCGTTCACGTACGTGATGCCGTTGTCCAGTTCCTGCAGGGCTCGGAAGGCGAGGTTCACGTCCTGGGTGTACACCGAGCTGGAGAGACCGTACTTCACGCCGTTGTTGACCCGCACCGCCTCGTCGAAGCTCCGCACCCTGATGACGCTCAGCACCGGGCCGAAGATCTCCTCCTGCGCCAGCCGCATGGACGGCGTCACCCCGGCAAAGATCGTCGGCCGGAAGAAGTACCCGTGGCCCAGCCGCTCTCCGCCCGGCTTCTTCCCGCCGGTGAGGAGTTCGGCGCCTTCCTCCTGCCCGATGGCCACGTAGGACTCCACCTTCTGGCGGGACCGCTCGTGGATCAGCGGACCGACGTCGTTGCCCGCCTGCCGGCCGTCGCCGAGGCGGAGCGCTTCCGCCGCGTCTACCAGCTTCCGGAGGAAGCGGTCGTGGATCTTCTGGTGGAGGATCAGGCGGCTCGTGGCGGTGCAGCGCTGGCCCGTGGTGCCGAAGGCGCCCCACAGCACGCCGTCGAGCGCCAGGTCGAGGTCGGCGTCGTCCATGACGATCTGGGCGTTCTTGCCCCCCATTTCCAGCGAGAGCCGCTTGTGCATCCGGCCGCACGTTTCGCCGATGAACGACCCGGTGGCCGTGGAGCCGGTGAAGGAGACGACCGGCACGTCGGGATGCTCCACGAGCGCCTTGCCCGCCGACGCCCCGCGTCCGTGCACCAGCTGGATGACCTCGGGCGGCAGGCCGGCCTCGAGCAGCAATTCCACGAGACGGTGCGTGGTGTGCGGCACGTCTTCCGACGGCTTGATGATCACCGCGTTTCCGCAAAGGAGCGCCGGGAACATCTTCCAGGTCGGAATGGCGAGCGGAAAGTTGAACGGGGTGATGAGCCCCGCCACGCCGATCGGGCGGCGGAAGCTCATGGCCCACTTGGCGCGAAGCTCGGAGGGCACCGTGTGCCCGAACAGCCGGCGGCCCTCGGTGGCCGCGTAGTACGCCGTGTCGATGCCCTCCTGCACGTCGCCGCGCGTCTCGGCGAGCACCTTGCCCATTTCGCGCGTCATGCCGTCGGCCAGCTCCTCCTTGTGCCGCACCAGCAGGTCGCCCAGCCGGCGGAGGACGTCGCCGCGTGCGGGTGCCGGCGTGCGGCGCCAGAGCTCGAATCCGCGCTTGGCGGACCGGACCGCCGCCTGCACATCGGCACCGCCGGAATCGGGGAAGCGGCCGATCAGGTCGCGGGTGTCGGCGGGATTGCGGTTCTCGAACCAGGTTCCTGTGGTCGGCGCCACCCAGGCGCCGGCGATGAAATTCTTGAAGGTCTTTGCCATCGGGCTTTCAGGGGTCGGTGTGGACGGAAGAGGGTGCTACTCGCACAACCACGGGAGGACGGTGGCGGTGTACCCGAACCGGGGCAGCAGCACGGTGGCGACGAGCGCGAGCCCGCCGAGAAACACGCCAAGCCCGACGAGGTGGGCCCAGCCCTGCCGGCGGCTCCAGCTGACGATCATGGTCCAGGCCCCCGCCACGGCCACCGTGGCGGCGGAGCCCAGATAGAGGACGAGCCCGAGCCCGCACCGGTGCGCGTAGGGCCATTGCAGGACGGCCACGGCGACCAGGATGCCGAGCGCGGCCCGGATCCAGGTGGTGATGGTGGTCCGCCGGGAGAGCGAGCGCCCCGGCGCCGCAGCGGGCGCTCCCCCGCCCCGCTGGGCGGGCACGGAAGACGGCGCGCCGCCGCCCTTCGCCATGACCTTGTCGATGGCGGCGAGTTCCTTGTCCCAGTCCCGGGGCTGGTCGCTCACGTCGGCTCCCGCGTCAGGCCGTAGCGCTCGATCTTCTTGTACAGGTTCGACCTCGGCATGTCGAGTGCGCGGGCGGTTTCGGAGACGTTCCAGTCGTGCTGGCGGAGCTTGGCCACGAGGAAGACCTTCTCCGCCTCGAGCTTGAACGCCTCGAACGTCGGCGCCGTGAAGGGATCGTCCGGGTTCGCCACACCGGCGGCGGGTGCTTCACCGCCCGTCGAGAGCACCCGGTCCACGTCGCTCGCCATGACCGACTTCCCCGCGGAGAGGATCATCAGGCGCTCCACCGCATTCCGCAACTCGCGGACGTTGCCCGGCCAGCTCCGGCGCTGCAGCCGCTCCACCGCGGACGGGTCGAACTGGCGGGAGGGCACGCCGGCCCCGGCGGCGATCGCCTTGGCGAAGTGCGCCACCAGGTCGGGGATATCCCCCGCCCGCTCGCGGAGCGGTGGCACGTGGATCGGCACCACGTTCAGGCGATAGAGCAGATCCTCCCGGAAACGGCCCGCCGCGATCTCTGCCTCGAGGTCCTTGTTGGTGGCCGCCAGCACGCGAACGTCCACCCGCATCGACCTGGCACCACCCACGCGCGTCACCTCCCCCTCCTGCAGGGCACGCAGCATCTTCGCCTGCGCCGGCAGCGACAGGTCGCCGATCTCGTCGAGGAAGAGCGTGCCGCCGTCGGCCAGCTCAAACTTGCCGGGCCGGTCGGCGAATGCACCCGTGAACGACCCCTTCATGTGCCCGAAGAGCTCGCTCTCGATGAGTTCGCTCGGGATGGCGGCGCAATTGACCTCGATGAACGGGCCAGCCCGGCGGGGACTCGCCGCATGGATGGCCCGCGCCACCAGCTCCTTGCCGCTGCCGTTCTCGCCCGTGATCAAGACCCGCGCCGGCGTCGGGCCGACCTTGTCGATCAGGGCCCGGACCCCTTTCAGAGCCGGGCTCGACCCGACCATGGCGTGCTGTTCGTCGGCCGCGCGCTTGAAGCGCTGGTTTTCGGTAGCGAGGGTCGCGTGATTGAGCGCGTTCCGGACCGTCACCAGCAAGCGGTCGCTGTCCAGCGGCTTTTCCAGGAAGTCGAACGCGCCGCGCTGAGTGGCCTCGACCGCCGTGGCGATGGTGCCGTGTCCGGAAATCATCACCACGGTTGCGGTGGGATCAAGCTCGCGGAGCCGGGTCAGCGTATCGAGGCCGTCGAGCCCGGCCATCTTGACGTCGAGGAAGACCAGGTGGGGCCGGAAGTCGGGATAGATCGTGAGCCCTTCCCCGCCGGAGCCGGCCACGCGGACGTCGTGTCCCTCGTAGGCCAGCACCTGCTTCAGGGCGTCCCGGATGCCGGCTTCGTCGTCGATGACGAGGATGCGATGCGTGGTCATGGCTGTCGGCCCGAAGGATACAATGTCACGCCGCCAGGGTGCACCCGCACGCCTCCGATGCCCTCGGGCACCTCGATGGTCAGGACGCTGTCGCGCTGGTCGCCGGCCACGAGGCCGACGATGCGGGGTACCATCTCGCGGGGAAACTCGAAGTCCCGCACCTGGAACGCGTCCACCTGCCAGGTAGCGCGGCCGGGGGCCAGGATCCGGACGGGGCCCGCGGCGCGAATGGGCTCGCGCTGGTCAAAAGCGCCGGCCAATGGGCCGAGCACCTCACGCGGCAGCCCTTCCGTCCGGATGCGGCCCGACACGCTGATCCGGTCGATACCCAACGTCACCTCCAGCGAATCGAGCTCGCTCCGCACCCGGCTGTCCAGTCCAGCCCCGATGAGCGACGCCATCTCCGCGGCCGTGAGTACCACCGAATCGGCCCGCCAGCCGTTCAGGCTGTCGATCTTGTTCGTGGCGCTCAGGAGAGATTCCTCGCCCGGCCGTCCGATCGCGCCCACGGCACCCGCCGAGGGGCGGTCGGTCAACCGGTGCCAGTAGCCGGCGATTCGCGCGCGCTCGGTCCATCCGAAATAGACGATCGCCGCGAGCAGGAGGAGCGACAGCAGGCGGCCGGGGAGCGCAAGACACCCCCGCATTCAGCCGCCTCCCTGGCTGGCGGCGAGCGGGAGCAAGCTGCCCCGCCGATAGCCCCGCGGGTCCAGCACGGCCTCGTCGAAACCGAGCGCGAGGATCGCGGCGGATACAGCGCCCCACCGTGCCTCGACCATCGGACGCTCCGCGAGGAGCACCTCCACGCTGGCCCGGCCGCCCAGGTGGCGAACCCGCACGTCGCCTTGCACCCCGCACTCCCGGACGATCGCCTCCGCCTGCTCCACCTGGCGCAGGCGCTCTGGCGTGACGGACAGGCCAAACTGGATGCGGCTCGAGAGGCACGGCGCAGCGGGAGCGTCCCAGGTCGGCAGGCCCAACTGCCGGGCCGCGTCGCGCACATCCGCCTTGGACCAGCCGAGTTCCACGAACGGCGAGTGCACCCGCCGCGCCATGCCGGCGGCGGCTCCGGGGCGGTGCTCCCGGAGATCGTCGGCATTGGTCCCGTCCAGCAGCACGTCAAATCCCCGCTCGACGGCCACCGCCCCGAGGACCCGCCAGAGCTCCGACTTGCAGAAGTAGCACCGGTTGAGCGGATTGGCCGTGTACGCGGGGTCGGCGAGCTCGTGGGTGTCGACCTCGAGGACCGGCACCGCAAACCGGGCCGCGAGCTCGACGGCGGTCCGCCACTGCACCTCCGGGTAGGAGGCGCTCCGGCCGATCACGGCCAGGAACCGGGACGGCCCCAGGCGCCGGGCCCCGACGACCGCAAGCACCGCGGAATCGACGCCGCCAGAGTACCCCAGCACCGCGCTCGGGAGCGCACCGAGGTGCGCGCCCAATTGGTCGATGGTCGCCATCGGGGAAAACTAGTGGATATCTTTTCGGCATGCCCGCACCCATTCCGCTGCACGAGCTGACCTTCCGCGCGACCCGGGCCGGCGGGCCCGGGGGTCAGCACGTGAACACCTCGTCCACGCGGGTCGAGCTCTGGTGGCACGCCGCAGAATCGCCGAGCCTGACGGAAACGGAGCGCACGCGGCTGCTCCACGTGCTGGGCCACCGACTGGACGGCGAGGGGTGGCTCCGGCTGGTGTCCGCGGCCACCCGGAGCCAGTTGCAGAACCGCGAGGCGGTCATCGAACGCCTCCAGCATCTGGTGGCCGGGGCGCTGGTGCCCCCCAAGCGCCGGCGGAAGACGAAACCCCCACGGGCCGCCGCCGAGCGACGGCTCCAGGAAAAGAAGCGGCGCTCCGCCACCAAGGCGAAGCGCCGCCAACCCCCGGGCGACGACTAGTCGTCGCGCCGTCCGTTACGGCTGCGCGGGCGGGGCCGTTCCCTTCGCGAAATCGCCGGCGGTGATGACCGTCATCCTGGCCGGGTCCACGAACGCCCGGAAACCGGCGCTCACCTGGGCCGGGGTCAGTGCGCCGATGGCGTTCTCGAGCTTGGCATCCCACGCCATTGTCCGCCCGAGGAACAGCCGGTCCGTCAACTGACCAGCCAATTGACCGTCGTCTGCCCGGGCCAGCTGTAGCTGCTGGAGGTACCCGGCCTTCCCCTTGGTCACTTCCTCCGGGGTGAAGCCCCCCGCCACCGCCTTCTCGGTCACCTCATGAAAGGCCGTGACGACTTTCTCGGTGTTCTGGGGCGCCGAGATGGCGTACACCAGCAACTGCCCAGACTGGTCCTCGGCACTCACCTCGAGCGCACTCCCGGCGCCGTAGCTGAGCCCCTCCTCCTGGCGCATGCGGACGATCAGCCGGGAGTCGAAGGCGGACCCGCCGTAGATGTAGTCTCCGATGGCGAGTGCCGGATAGCCCGGATCGTCCTCGCTCAGGCGAAGGTTCGTGGCGGCCAGGAGGATCGCGTTCTCCTTGTCGGGCGTCTCGATCTGCTCGGTGACGGCGGGCCGGTCCGCGTAGAGATCCGGAATCCTGACGTACGCGGCCGGGCTCTTCCAGTTGCCGAACACCTCCGTCACCGCCGCAGATACCTCTCCCGCGTCGAAGTCGCCGACCACCGCCACCTCGCCGGCACCCACGCCATAGAACTCGACCCAGAAGCGCTTCGCGGCGTCCACCGTCACCGCCTTGGTGTTGGCGATTCGCTCCTCAATGGTGCTCACGTAGCGCGGGTGGCCGGCCGGGTAGGCCTGCGTGGCCCGCGCGAGGGCGGTCTGCGCCAGCGCGATCGGGTCGGTGAGCTGGGTCTCCAGCCCGGCCAGCCGCTCGCGCTGCAGCGTCACGAACTCTGAAGAATCGAAACTCGGCTGCCGGAGGATCTCGCCGACGAGTCGAAGTACCGCGGGCAGGTTGGCGCGGACCGTCGTGATGGACACCGTGGCGCCTTCCGCCGTACCGCGCACGCCGACCTGCGCCTTCAGCCGGTCGAATTCATCCTTGATTTGTTGGCGAGTGTGGACGGTAGTGCCGCGGACGAGCATGGCGCCGGCCAGTGAGGCCGTGGTCGCCTTGCCCGTGAGGGCCGACTCGGTGCCAAAATGGAGGCGGATCGTGGCGTTGACGGTCTGCCCCCGGGTGGCCTTGGGCAGGAGCGCTACCTGCATTCCGCTCGGTAACGTGCTCCGGGCCGTCCGGGCGTCGATGTTGGCTGGCGTCGGGTCGAAGGCTTCGCCGGCCGTCATTGTCGTGTCACCCTTGTAGTCCTTCACCAGGGCGGCGACATCGGGCACCGGGGGAATCGCCGCGCGGTCCGGCTTGTCGGTCGGCAGGAAGACGCCGAGAGTGCGGTTACTCGGCTTGAGGTACGCCGCGGCGACGCGCTGGACGTCCGCCGGCGTCACGGCACGTACCCGGTCGCGGTTGATGAAGATGAGCCGCCAGTCGCCGCGCGAGGCCCATTCGCTGAGCGCCACGCCCACCGCGTCGGTCTGCGTCAGGCTCAACTCGATGTTCTTGAGAATGGCCTGCTTGGCGCGCGCCACTTCCTCGTCAGTCGGCGGGCGCACCGTGGCCGAGTCGAGGGTGGCCAGGAAGGCGGCCTGCGCCGTGGCGAGAGTGTCCTCGCGCCGCAATTGCGCGCCGGCAATCAACAGGCTCGGCTGGTACAACTGGTAGGCGTACGACCAGACGGACGCCGCCCGCTTGGTCTCGACCATCGCCTGGTAGAGCCGGCCGCTGGGCGCCGACCCCAGAACCTGCGTCAGCACGAGGATCGGCGCAAAGTCCGCGTCGGACCCCGCAGGCACGTGGTACCCGGCAATCAGGACCTGTTGATCGCCGACCCGTCGGAGCGTGACGCTGCGCTCCCCGTCCTGTACCGGTTCCACGGTGTACGTCGGCCAGAGCCGGTTGGCGCCCTCGCGATTTGGGCGTGGTATGGGACCGTAGAGCTGTTCGATCCGCTTGAGGACCGTGGCGTCGTCGAACTTGCCCGCCACCACCAGGACGGCGTTGTCCGGCTGGTAGTATTTCCGGTAGAACCCCTGCAGCCGCGCGATCGGTACGTTCTCGATGTCGGACCGGGCCCCGATGGTGGAGTGCCCGTAGTTGTGCCAGAGGTAGGCCGTGGAGAAGACGCGCTCCTCCAGGATGGCCTGCGGATCGTTCTCTCCCAGCTCGAATTCGTTCCGGACGACCGTCATCTCGGACGTGAGGTCGGCCGCCGAGATGTACGAATTCACCATCCGGTCGGCCTCGAGCCGGAGCGCCCAGTCCACGTTGTCCGCCGTGGCCGGCACTGACTCGAAGTAGTTGGTGCGGTCATACCAGGTCGTTCCGTTGAACTGGGCGCCGTGCGCGGTCATCTCCTCCCCGATCTTCGGGTGCCCGGTCGAGCCCTTGAAGAGGAGGTGCTCCAACAGGTGGGCCATGCCGGTCTCGCCGTAGCTCTCATGCCGGGAGCCCACGAGATAGGTGATGTTGACCGTGGCCACCGGCTTGGTCTGGTCGGGAAGCAGGAGGATCTGCAGCCCGTTGGGCAGCCGATACTCGGTGATCCCCTCGACACTGGTGACCTTGACGGCCTGTGGCGCCTTCGGCGCCACGCGGGCGGGGCGGGCCGGCTTCGCGACGGGCTGTTGGGCCGCCATCGGGACCGCCAGGGTCACGAGCAGGTGGGCGGTCAGGGCAAGGACGGGCCAGCGACGGAGGCGCATGATCGGACTCCAGGAGTTCTATGCACGGCAAGGCGGCAGTCCCGGGGAATAGAATCCGGGACCGCCACCGAAGCAAACCGGTCGGTGGAGCCTAGGGAACGGCGACCGTCACGGGGAAGGGGCCAAAGCTCAGGTCATCAGCCGCCGCCTCGTGGCCCCAGCCGACAAGCACGGTTCCCGTCCCTGCGCCCGCCTGGGCGGTCACATCAAATGCATAATGGTTGTCGACCAGCATGACCGGGGTGCCCAGCGCGCCCGGCGTGAAATTCAACGCCGCGTAGTGATCGAGTTCGGTGCCGAGGATCTCGTCGCCGTCATCGTGGTAGAACCGGACCTCGATTCGGGTCACCGTACCCGCCACGAGCAGCAGATCGGCGCTCACGTCCACGTCATTGACAAACAACTTGGCGGACGCCGGCGTGTGGTCGTGCGGCGCGGCGGCCTCGTCTTCGCCGCAGCCGGCGAGCGCGACGGTGGCGAGGAGGGCGGACGGCGCCAGGATCCGAGTCAGCAGGCGAGTGGCGACGCGAACGGGCATGGGTCGAACTCCAGGATGAGGATGGTGAGTGGAAACAGTCAGTTCGGATGCAGAAAGCGCACCGACAGCAGCAGGCTGCGTGGCGCACCAGGGTTGATGTAGCCGGAGGCGCGGATCTCCGGATAGGTCGTGTCGAACACATTCAGCAGGTCCACATCGAGGCTGGTGAGCGGGCTGACCGCGATGGAGCCACCCAGGTCAACGACGGCGTACGACCGAGTGGTGACACCCTGCTCGCCGATCGGAGTGTAGGGCCCGGTGAACCGGGCCAGCGCGTACACCGACATGTTGTCGCGGGGGATGAACTCGGCGCCGACCCGCCCGAAGTACTGCGAGACACCTGGCACCGCGTCGCCGGGCTGGAGCGGCTCGTCATGGAAGTTCGGCCGCGGGGGCCGGATCGCGCCCAGGTCAAACGACACATTCACCGGCTCGGCGATCCCGGTCACCTCGGCGTCGTTGACTGTCCCGCTGGCCTGCAGCGTGAGGCGGCTGCCCACCTGCAGGGCCGCGGTGAGCGAGACTCCACGCCGCTGCGTGGTGCCGGCCGCCTCGATGTCGAGGGTCACCGGGTTCCTGATCCGCTCATTCGCGGTGTTGAATTCAAAGAAGGACACCCCGAGCTGCAGCGGGCCGGCATTGTACTCGGCGCCCACCTCGGCCGCCCACGCGGTCACCAGCGGCCGGCCGGGGTCCGCGATCACGCCGACCGGCCCGCGGAACCCGCGCGCCAGCGAGGCGAGCACCCGAAAGCGGTCGGACACGAGGTAGCTTGCCCCGATCTTCGGGCTGACGGCCGGGTCGGTGGCCTCCTGCCAGTCAGCGAGCGAGTCCAGCGTGTTGAGGCTGTGGTAGTCGACGAGGTCGCCCCGGAGCCCGAGGTCGTAGAGGAACCGGGTCCCGAGCATCCCACGCCACCGGACGAACATGCCGAGCGCCTGGTAACGCCCCTCGTTCCCCTGGGCGGCGGATTCGGCCACCCGCTCGTCGGTTTCATCGAGCGTGTAGGTGGTCCAGTCCGCCCGCCCGCCGACGCCAACGCTGAACTCGCCGTCGTCGGTGGCGTGGTTGACCTGCGCCTGGAGCCCGAACGCCTCGCGATCATCCCGTTCGGCGGTCTGGCCCAGGACGCCGTCCTCGGGCAGCGTCAGGAACACCGTGGACTTCCCGAGTTGCCCCCAGAGCTGGGTCTCGAGGCTGGTCCGGCCCGAGAGCGGCACGCCGTACCGGAGCGTCCCGATGTAGCGCTGGGCGTCGCCGCCGTCCGTCGTATCGGCAGCCGCGGTGAGGTTGCCGTCGTTGTAGTCCTCCACCGATACGTAACCGGGCGAGTTCCACGTCGAGCCATAGGCGTAGAAGCCGCCCTCGAGCCGGCCCTTTCCGACGGCGCGCCAGCCGCGAAGCACGCCGTTCCCCAGCCAATAGTCGGAATTCTGCCGCCAGCCCTGCTCCCGTTGGCCCGACAGCGACACCAGCCCCCCGGATCGCTCGTGCCGGTACCCCGTCGTGAGCCAGCCGCGGACGTCGCCGAAGGTCGTCGCGCCGAGGGAGCCCGCCGCGGCCGCGGCGTCGGGCGCGGTGTAGACCTCCACGACGCCGCCGAGGGAAAAATCCCCGTACAGCACGCTGGCCGGTCCATGGATGACCCGCGTCGTGCTGATGACTCCGGGAGAGATGATGCTCCAGTCGGCGTAGCCTTCGACATGGCCGTGGATCGGGAGGTTGATCGCCACGCCGTCGAGCACCAGCAGCACGTCGGAGGAGTGATCCGACGTGAAGCCGCCGATGACGACGTTGGACGCGAAGCCCGGCCCCTGCCCCTGCTGGTGCACCTCGATGCCCGCCGACCGGCCGATCAGGTCGTACGCGTTGCCGGCCGGCGCCCGCTGCACGGCCTCGGTACTGACCTCGACGGTCGCGACCGGCGGCGCCACCGCCTTCTCGCGCTGCCCCGTCACCGTCACCGGCGCGAGGACCGTCACCGGCGTGCTGTCGGGTCGCGCGGGGGGAGTCGCCTGCGCCGGGGACGCACGTGCCGCCACCGGCAGGGCGCACACGCAGAGCCAGAACGCCCGGGACAGGCGCCTCGACGGGGGGAAATGACGTGTGTGGCTGGCAACGGCCATCCTTCGACCAGCTCCATGCCGATGGCCAATGCGACGCCCGAAGGCGCGCGTGGCTCAATGGCGGAAAAAGCGAGCGGTTCCCGGGCGAGCCGGGTCACGCGATGCGGTCAGTTGTGTCGGTGTCGGGAATCCCGTGCGCGGGCGCGCAGGGTTCAGGCGATGCGGATCGGTGGAGCCGTGGCGAAGGGGCGGGCGTGCTCAGGGGCGGATTCGGACGCGACGCCGGCGGCGGAGACGATTGCTGAGCGGGTGGCGGGCGTCAGGACGGCGACGGGGATCGATGCGGTCCGCGCCAGGGAGGCGGGCGCGGAGACCGCGCAGGTGCCGAGGCAGCGGCACTCGGTGGGCGCACGCTCGTGTTGCGGCCCCGAGTGATGTCCTGCATGCGCGTGCGAATCGGGCGCGTCGGAAGCCGACGCCGCCGCGAGGGACTGGGGGCAGGCGTGCAGGATCGCGGGCGCGGCCATGACGAGGCCGAACCAGAGCCCCAGCAAGCCCGCCAGCGTCCTTGACCACATCCCCATGGTGCGCATGCCGAGCAATGTACTCGGAATCGGCGGGGCAGTCCATTACCCGGGCGCGGGAATGGCCGCGCCGGGGACCTGCCCCGCCTCCGGCGCCCGGCGCCGGTCGAGCGTGCGGTACTGGATGGCCTCGCCCACGTGTGCGACTCCGATCTCTGCCGCTCCGTCCAGGTCCGCGATGGTCCGCGCAATCTTGAGGACGCGATGATAGGCCCGCGCGGACAGCCCGAGCCGCGCCACGGCCTGGCGCAACAGGAGCTCGACCGGCTCGGTCAGGCGACAGAATCGACGGATTTCGCGGGCGGTCATGTGCGCGTTGGCGTGCAGGCCAGCGATGCCGGCAAAGCGTTCGCGCTGGCGCCGACGGGCCCGCTCGACCCGCTCCCGCACCGCAGCGCTCGATTCCTCCGGCGCCTGCGAGGCGAGGTCACGATACGCCACGGCGGGCACCTCGAGGTGGATGTCGATGCGGTCGAGCAGCGGCCCGGAGAGCCGGGAGAGGTAGCGTTCGACGTGCATCGGGGTGCAGTGGCAGCGGTGGGTCGGGTCGCCGAGGTAGCCGCAGGGGCAGGGATTCATGGCGGCGGCCAGCATGAAGCGGGCGGGGTAGCTGAGCGTGATCGCGGCCCGTGCGAGCGTGACGGCGCCGTCCTCCAGCGGCTGCCGCAGGACCTCCAGCACGTTGGTCCGGAACTCGGGGAGTTCGTCGAGGAAGAGCACGCCGCCGTGCGCGAGGCTGACCTCGCCGGGACGGGGCGCGGAGCCTCCGCCAATGAGCCCCGCGTCGCTGATGGTGTGGTGTGGCGCGCGAAAGGGCCGCACCGTGCAGAGCGACTGTCCCGGCGCGAGCATTCCCGCGACGCTATGCACCTTGGTGGTTTCGAGGGCCTCCTCCAGTGCCATCCCTGGCAGGATGGAGGGAAGCCGCCGGGCCAGCATGGTCTTCCCCGCCCCGGGCGGACCGACGAGCAGGATGTTGTGCGCCCCCGCCGCGGCCACCTCCAGGGCACGCTTGGCGCCGGCCTGCGCCCGGACGTCGGCAAAATCCACGACGTCCACCGCCCGTTCGGCCATGAGGGCCCGCACGTCCACGCTGGTGGAGGCGAGCATCGGGCCCGCGCCGAAGTGCGCGCAGACCTCCGCCAGCGTGCGGGCGCCGCGCACCTCGATCCCCTCGACGACCGCGGCCTCCGGCAGGTTCGCCTCAGGCAGCACGACGCCCCTGAGGCCTGCCTTCCGTGCGGCGAGGGTCATCGAGAGGGCGCCGCGCACCGGGCGGAGATCGCCTTCGAGCCCCACCTCTCCCACGACGAGCTGCTCGGGGAGACCCGCCGCATCGAGTTGCTCGCTCGCGGCCAGGATGCCCAGGGCGATGGGGAGATCGAACCCCGAGCCGTCCTTCCGCACGTCCGCCGGGGCCAGGTTGACGGTGATGCGCTTGAGGGGAAAGACGTACCCTGCGTTGACCAGCGCGGCCGTGACCCGCTCCCGGCCCTCCTTGACCGCGCCGTGGGGCAGGCCCACCGTGGCCACCGACGGGAGCCCGTTCGTGATGTCCACCTCGACCTCGACCAGGTAGGCGTCGATGCCGAGGACGGCGGCGGAGCGGATCCGGGCAAGCATGAGGGCGGCACCTCCGTGAAGACATCCACGGTAGCGCCGCCCCGCCGCACAGTCCCCGTCATTCCACCGGACGGGAGTACGGAAAGCCGCGACCGGCTAGGGGATTCGGGTCCCCACCGCCCTGACCTGGTCGTTCTTTCCACGAATGACGAACCCCGTGGCCCGCCCGTCCGACACGTCAAATTCGGTGGCCAGGCCCGGCTGGGCGTCGAAGATGCCGTATTCCTCGACGAACCCCGGGTAAAAGGCATCAGTGCCGATCGAGATCAGCACCGCGTGGTACGGAGAGTCCGAGTCGCCCGGCACCTCCCAGTCCATGCGAAGCGTGTCCGGGGTGTAGGTCACCCTCCAGGTCTCGAGGGGTGGCGCGGAGTCGGGCGCCGCCGCCGCCGAGTCCTCCGGCAGCCAGCGCAGGGAGTAGTTCCCGACATACCGGGCAGCCAGCGCGGGCGCGAAGGTGAGCGGATGCGACGGGGTCACCGCAACCCGCAGCGCGACCGCCCGTCCTGCCCAGGCCATCCGGAGCACCGTCCCGGTCATGCTCACCTCGGTAAACGACCAGGTGAGCAACTCGGGTCCGCTCACCGAGTCCGGGGTGACGGCGAATCGTATCTGGGCGCTGTCAGGCTTGGGATGCGCGGTGTGGAACTGCTTCGCCTTGGGATCGAGGATGACGGTCCATTCCGCCGGTTGGACCTCCATCCAGACGGAATACTTGCCCTTCGGCAGCGGATGTCCGTCGATGGACACGTCCTTGTCCACCTCCAGCGTCGTGGCCCAGTTGGCGCCTGGCGTCCAGACCTCGCCCCAGGTGACCACCTTGCCATAGACCGGCACGCGCCCTCGGCTGCTGGGCCGGCTGTACTCCACGGTGAGCGTGGTGCCGTCCACCGTCTGGGCCACGATGGCGTGCTCGCTCGCGCGCACCTGGGCGTGGAGGGTGGCGGGCACGGCGGCCAGGCCGGCGATGGCAATGGACAACCAGCGGGCGTTGGACATCCGTGCTCCTGGAAGCTGAAACTCGCTATTTGGTACGGGTACCCTTCGCGATCACCTCGTCATTCTCTCCGCGGACCTCGAACCCGGTCGCCCGGCCGTCTTTCACGGCGAACTCGATGACCAGCTCGTTCGTGACGTCGAAGAGCTTCCCGTCGATCATGGCGCCGGGGTTGAACCAGTTGTCGCCGATCTTGATGAGCGCCAGGTGCCCCCACTCCTCGAACGGAGGCGGCACCCATTCGGTGAGCAGCATGCCGTTCGTGTAGGTCACGGTCCACACCGAGGATTTCGCGAAGGCGGAGTCCGGCTGCTCCTCGGTCGTGTCGCGCGACACCCAGGCGAACTGGTAGGTGCCGGTATACCGCCCCGCGATGTCCGCCGGGACGGTGAGGGGATGCGACGGCGGCACCGTGACCTTGAGCGACACCGACCGGCCTGCCCAGGCCATCCGCATCGTGGTGCCCGTTGCGGACACCTCCGGGAACGACCAGGTGAGGACATCAGGGCCGCTCCCCTCCTCCGGTGTCACCGGGAACCGTATCTGCGTGCTGTCCGGCTTGGGATGCGCCACGTGGAAGAGGCGCGACTTCGGGTCGAAGATGACCGTCCACTCCTTGGCCTGGACTTCCATCCACACCGAGTACTTCCCCTTCTTGAGCGCATGGCCGTTGACGGTGACGTCCTTGTCCACCTCGAGCGTGGTGGCCCAGTTGGCGCCCGGGGTCCACACCTCGCCCAGTTCGATGACCGTCTTCGGGGCCTTGCCGGAGGCCGGCGGTGCCTTCGGCCAGATCGCCATCCGGCCGCGCACCTGCGGCCGGCTGTATTCGATGGTCAGCGTGGTGCCGTCGACGGTCTGCGCGACGACGGCGTGCTCGCTGGCGCGAATTTGCGCGCGAATGGTTGCAGGCAGGGCAAGGAACGCGGCGGTCAGAAGCGCGAACGCGCGAGCGCGTGTCATCGGGACTCCCAGGAAATGCGTGAACATCCGTCCAGGCCGCGGCAATGCGCTACGGGATACGGCTCCCGCGGCCAACCACCCTGTCTCCAGGCCCCCGGATCTCGAATCCGGTCGCCCGCCCGTCCGCGAGCGCGAACTCGAAGACGAGGTCCGTCACTTCGTCGAAGATCGCGCCGTCCACCAGCGCCGCGGGGCGGAACCAGGTGTCGGCGAGCGGGATGAAGCGGAGGTGCTTCCAGACATCGAACGGCGGATTGGCCCACTCGCCGAGCAGCCGGCCATTCGCATAGGACACCACGAGGCCCGGCGAATCGCCGGCGGTCGGCGCGGGCGCCGGGGCCGTGGCGGCCGACGGGCCGAAGATGATCGCGTAGTTGCCGGTGTATCGCCCCGCGACCTCCTCGGGGACGGGAGGCGGAGGGACCACCGGGACCATGATTCGGAGCGTCACCGACTTGCCCGCCCACGCCATGCGCAGGCTGCAGCCGGCCGAGGTCACCTCGGTGAATGACCAGGTCAGCAGGTCGGGCCCGGTGAGGTCCTCCGGTGTCACGACGAACCGCACCTGGGCGCTGTCCGGCTTCGGGGGGCTGTTGTGGAACGCTTTGGCCTTCGAGTCGAAGATGACGGTCCATTGCGACGGCTGCACTTCCATCCAGACCGAATAGGTGCCTTTCGGGAGCGCACGCCCGTTCATCACCACGTCCCTGTCGACCTCGAGCGTCGTGGCCCAGTTGGCCCCCGGCGTCCAGACCTTGCCCCAGGGAATGACCGCGCCGAACACCGGGGACCGCCCGCGCGCCTGAGGCCGGCCATAATCCACGGTGATCCGCGTTCCGTTCACCACCTGGTACACCCCGGCGCGCTCGCTGGCGCGGACCTGCGCGAGCAGGGGGGCGGCGGCCCCGAGGGCGATCACGGTGAGGCAGGACAGGCGAGCGAGAGGCATGCAGGCTCCGTGGCGGTCGGCCGGGATCACCCGTACCGGGCGTCGATGGCGGCTCGGATTTCGTCGAGGGTCTTCCCCTGGCCGTGGAGTCGGGCCGCCAGACGGCCCTCGCCCTGGCAGATTTCGCACATCCGCGCCATCCCGGCGTTCTCGTAGCACGACAACAGCGAGTAGAAGCCCGGGAGGTCGGCGCAACCGCACTGGCAGCGGATGCCGTCGACAATCTGTGGCACCTGTCGCACCGCCTGAAAGGCCGACGTGCAAGCCGGAAAGTCCACCAGTGCGGAGTCGGGGAGGACGTTGGCGGCCGTAATGCCGGGACGCGGCGTCGGGTGACCCGGGTCCCGGCGGCCCTCGCCCCACAGTGGCCGGGCCGTGGCTGCGCCCACAGCGGCCGTACCGCAGCAGGCCGCAATGAACTGACGCCGGGACATGCCTCTCGGGTGCTTCAGGCGGCCTCCAACGGGAATGGCTCGGGAATCTCCGGAAGATACGGCGCGCAGGGTCGTCACGCGAGTTCCACCACCACGACGGTACCCTGCCCCTGGCGGCTCTCGACGCCCACCGTGCCGCCCCATCCCTCCACCAGCCGGCGGACGATGGCGAGCCCGAGGCCCGACCCGCTGGTCGTGGTGGAAAATCGCGGCTCGAAGATCCGGGGCAACAGCTCCTCCGGGATGCCACGCCCGTCGTCCCGCACTTCCAGTCGCCCGGGCGCCACGCGCACGATGATGCGCCCGGCGCCCGCCTGCCGGGCGTTTTCGAGCAGGTTGACCAGCACTTCCCTGATCTCATCGGGGCGCGCCCTCCCCCAGGCCTCGGCCTCCGCCTCGAGGACGACCTCCGTCCCCTCGCCCGCCAGTCGGTACAGCTGGATCACCTCGCTGGCCACGGGCCCGAGCTGCATGCGGTCCGGCGCGATGCCCGGGCCCGCGGGCGCACCGAACCGGCTGAAGGCGCGCGCGATCGTGTCGAGCCGCTCGATCTCCGCCAGGATCCGAGCCGAGGTTTCCTCGAGCGCCGGCCCGAGCGCGTCGGGGTGCTCGCGGTGCACGCGCCGCAGGTGCTGGATGCCGAGGCGCATGGGCGTGAGCGGGTTCTTGATTTCGTGCGCCACCTGCCTCGCCATTTCGCCCCAGGCCAGCACCCGCTCGGCGCGCGACAGCTCGGTGATGTCATTGAGGGCCAGGACCGCGCCGCCGATGTCCGCGCTGAGCGGGGCCAACGCCACCGCCAGGCGATGCGCGCCGTCCTCGAGTTCGGCCTGGCCGACCGCGTTGTCCGGTCGTGCGAGGAACGCCGTGACCGCATCGGCCAGCGTGGGCCACTCCCCGCGCAGGGCCCCGCGGAACTCGACGCCGACCGACAGGCGCTGCCCAAGGAGCTCCTCCGCCCGCGGATTGGCGACGAGGACCGTTCCGTCGGGCCCGATGCCGACCACGCCGGTCGAGACCGTGGACAGCACCGCCGCGGTCGTGCGTCGCGATTCCTCGAGAGCCACCCGACTCTGCCGGATGTCGTCTGCCATGCGCCCGAACGCGGCGACCACTGGCTCGAACTCCGGCGGCGGGGTCCCGCTCTGTTCCGGCAGCGGCGCGCCCCGCCCAAGCGCGAGCGCCGAGCGCCGCAGGTCGGCCACCGGGCGGGCCAGTGCCTCCGCCACCAGTCGCGCGGCCGTCAGCGCCCCGGTGAGACCAAGCAGCGTGGCGAGGAGCAACAACCATCCCAGGTCGGCCTGGCTCGCCGCCAGTCGCAGCGCGTCCGACCCGCGCGGCGCGGCGAGCACCAGCAGCTCCTCGACGGCTCCCGGCCGCTCCAGCCGGTACCCGATCCTGCCGCCCCGCCCCAGCAAGGGCTCGGGCGCCGCCGATTCGACCTCTCCCCCGAACGCGAGCGACCGGAAAGCCGCCGGATCCTGCAGCGGGGCAAGCACCCCGAGGTCGGCCAGCACCGTATCGGTCGCTGCCACCCGGGCGCCTCCCTGATACAGGGCGAGCTCCGCGCGGAACCGTGCTCCGAGCTGGTCGAGGCCAGCGGGGGGCGGACGCTGGCCATCGGCCGGACCGCCCCGGGCCGCCACCACATCGCGGAGGACCTGCGTGATCGCCTCGTCGCGCTGTTGCTCCGCCTCCCGGTCGAGCCGGGAGAGTTCCCAGAACGCGAATCCGACCGCCGGGATCAGGAAGAACCCGGCCAGGGCGATCGCGACGCGGAGCCGGAACGACCTGCCGAGCCGCCGCCACCCTGGCATGGCAGGCGGCATGCCGGCGATCGCCTCGGCGAGCAGCCAGATGAGGGCGAGCGCCGCCGCGTCCAGCGCCACGACGAGCGCGCCCCGGACGAGGAGCGGGAAGGGACCGCGGAGATCCACCTCCGCGTGGGTGAGGCGCACCCCGTCGACCGATTGCACTGCGCGCTCCCCGTGGATGACCCACCCCTGGCGCCGCCAGCGCAGCCGACGCGTATCGGGCTCCAGTCCTTGCGTCGGGGGCGAAAGCGTCATCCGGTAGGGGGCGCCGTCCAGCGCGGCGGGATTGAGCAATGCGCCAAGCCGGTCCGGCACGAGCAGCCGGGTCTTCGGTCCGAGCACCACGGTGAGGAGGTCTCCGCTGGCGAGCCGGACCGCCAGCAGCTGGTACGCCCCCGGCACACCCGGCACGGTGACCACCCGCTGCGAGTCGGCGGGGCCGAGCGCGCGCACCGCCCCGGTGAGTTCCGCATCCGAAAGGGCGAGTGAATCCAGTCCCAGGGTGGCGCGAGCGGCGCCGTCCGGCCGCCACAGGGCAAGCCGTGCCGGATAGCC
Source organism: Gemmatimonadales bacterium (assembly GCA_035429905.1). Classification (GTDB taxonomy): domain Bacteria; phylum Gemmatimonadota; class Gemmatimonadetes; order Gemmatimonadales; family GWC2-71-9; genus SPDF01. The sequence goes on along the minus strand of DAOMFQ010000011.1, from coordinate 1,255 downwards.
CTCGAGTCCCGCGCGGGCCTGGAACCATCGGGCATACAGTTGGGAGGCGTCCGCCGGCGGCGGCCCGAGCCGGAGCTTCGTGCCGGCCCGATCGAGCAGCGGGACGACGACCGGGTCGACCACCATCCCCTGCCGCATCGCGTCCTGCTGCGCCAGTTCGAGCCGGCTCTCGACGGTGGCGCCCCAGGTCAGGAGCGCCGCTGCGCTGCCGGCCACGGCGGCGATCCCTCCGATCGCCGCACCCCGGTTGGCGGGACGCGCCACCAGCAGCAACCCCGGAAGCCAGAGATAGCTGTACCACCAATCCCAGCCATTGCCCGGGTGCCAGGCGTACAGGCCCGCGCTCGCTGCCATGAAGGTGAGCGCCACGCCGAGCCACACCGACGTCGACCGCCCGTTGGAGGCCGGGGCGCCGCGGAAGAGGGCGGCGGCTACCACGGCGGGAGCCATGGCGGCCATCGCCAGCGTGAGTTGCCAGCCGAGCCAGAGCCCGAGCGAGACGCCGGCGGGAGGCGGGGTGATGCCGCGGGCCAGGTATCGAAGCACCACCGGCGCGCCCAGAAGCAGGAGGACTCCGAGCGGCACCGAGAACCATCGGCGGCGAGGTGGCCGGTTCCACAGCGCCACGGCCAGCAGGGTCGCGAGGAGCGCGAGCGACGCCAGCGCCCCGGCCGAGCGGCTCAACGGCCCCAAGGCGGGGCGGAAGAAGGCGATCGGCGAGAAGAACAGGTCGAACCCGAGCGCCTCCCCCACCGGCGCGCGTGCCATCGCGGCGACGCCGAGCGCGAGCACCCCGTAGCGCGCGGGCGCGCTCCTCGCGGCGAGGGCCATGAGGACGAGGGTCAGGGCGAGGAGCCAGCCGACCACCCGGGTGCCCTTGGCCAGGGTCGCGGCGGTCGCGTCGGCCAGCGCGGGGGGCACCGGCTCGACGCTGAACAGCAGGCGGGGGCCCGCCGTGGTCGGTTCGGTGTAGTCGAAGACATCGGGGAGATCCGGCGCGGTGCCCGCGGGGTAGACCCGGAGCCCGACGCCGGTGCGGGACCGAAAGTCCTCGGTGACCGACTGCACCCGTTCCGGAACGGCGGGAGACGCCCACACCACGACCGTGCCCACCGCCCGGCGGCCGCCGGGCGCGTCGCGGGCCACCTCGAGCACCAGGTAGAAGGGATTGTCGACGGTGGAGACCGGCCGGCCGTCGCCCCGGGGCGGAAGGCGGTGCGATCCGGCCCAGGCGTGGACCATGCCCCCCTCACCC
>DAOMFQ010000010.1:0-20522 GCA_035429905.1 Gemmatimonadales bacterium | reverse complement strand
GTGCGCTGGATGGTGGTGGGCCTGACCGCGATTTCGCTGGTGTCAGGCTTCGGGGGGGCGGGAGACGGCATCGCGCACTTTGCCCACCTCGGAGGCTTCCTCGGGGCGTGGGTCTACCTGCGGGTGCTGGACCAGACCACTGGGGCCAAGCGGTTCCGGGCGCATGCGGTCGCCGCCGCGCGGCCCACCCTCGAGGCGCCCTCATCGGCCGTGGCCCGCTGGTCGAAGATCGACCGGACCAACCTGCATCCGGTCAACCTCGAAGAACTCGATCGGGTCCTGGCCAAGCTCCAGCAGGAGGGCATCGGGCGGCTGACCGATGGCGAGCGGGAGTTCCTGGAGCGGTTCAGCCAGCGGTAGAGAGGGACAGAATTTCTTCACGGCCCCTTCACTGGCAATTCACCGTACCCCGTCATACCTTGCGGTCATGATCGCGCGACGGCTGACCTCGGCACTCCTCACCCTGTTGGCGGTTCAATATGCCGCCGTGGGCACGGGTCAGGCGTGTGCTTCAACGCAACCAGAGGCCAGCCCCGAGGCCGCGCACATGGCAATGCAGGAACCGGGGGCGCCGTCGCACACCGTGCCCTGTGCCCCCACCTCACAAGACATACCGGCGCACCACTCCCCGGCGGGCTGCCTCGCCATGACCGGATGCACGGCGTGTGGCATTGCCGCCGAAAATGCCCTGCACGCGGGCGCGGTTCCGATCACGGCGGCGCCTCCGATTCGTACTGCCACCCCACTCCCTTCCGTCCGGTCCGCTCCGGAAACACCCCCTCCCATAGCCTGACCTGCCGTCGTTGGTGACTTTGTCGCGGCGCCGACCGGCGCACGCGGCACCACACGAACCAGGATCAGGAAATGATGCAGCGAATGTCCTCACGGGGGCGTCGCGCCGCGTGGCCGACAACCGTCATGCGACGTGTGCTCCGGTCCGTTCTCGTGGGCAGCGTCCTCGCCGCACCCCTGCCCGGGCAAGCCGCGTCCGATCAGTTGACGATCGACGCGCTCTACCGGACGGTTGACAGCCTCAATCCGAGGATCGGCGCGGCCCGCGCTGCGGCGGACGCGGCGCTGGCGCGCGTGCCGGGGAACCGACGCCTTCCCGACCCACGCCTGCAGTTCGCCACCATGAACCGGGAGCTCCCCGGGTTTGAGCTTCAGGACCCCTTGGGCATGAACCAGGTCCAGCTGACCCAGATGTTCCCGATCCCGGGCACCGGCAAGCTGGGCCTGGCGGGCGACGTGGCGCAGTCCCGGGCCGACGCCGAGCAGGCCTGGGTGGGAGAATCCGTCTGGGAGCAGCGAAGCCGCGCCGCCATGGCGTTTTACGACCTCTACCGCACCGAGGCCACGCTGGCGGTGATGCGTGAGAATATCCGCCTGCTCGAGGCGATTGCCAGCACGGTAAGCGGGATGTACGCAGTCGGGGAGGCGCGGCAGGCTGATGTTCTGCGCGCGCAGCTCGAAGTCGGGCGGATGACCGGACAGATCGCGGAGATGACGGCCATGCGACGGACCATGGTGGCCCGCCTCAACACCGTCCTCAATCGCCCACCCGACGCCCCCACCGGCGCTCCCGTATTGCCGTTGTTCCCCGACACCATCCCCTCGGTTGATTCGCTGACCGCCCTGGCGCTGGCCTCCCGGGGCATGCTCCTGGCGGGGGCCGACCAGTTGCGCGCCGCCACCGCCGCCGAGCAGCTCGCACGCCGGGACATCTGGCCCGACCTCGAACTCGGCGTCATCTACGGGCGGCAGCCGATGCAGGGAGGCGGCACCGACCAGATGCTGAGCATCATGCTCGGTGCGTCGGTGCCGATCTGGGCGGGCAGCCGGCAGCTCAAGATGCGGGACGAAACCGCGGCGATGCGGCGAATGGCCGAAGACGACCTCGCGGCGATGCGCGCGGACACCCGGGGCCGCGTGGCCGAACTGGTGGCGGAGGTGGTGCGCGCCCGGGAACTCCATGCGCTCTACCAGCGCACCCTGCTGCCGCAGGCCGACGCCACCGTCGCCTCCGCGCGCGCCGCTTACCAGGTCGGGAACGTCGACTTCATGACGTACATCGACGCGCTGATGACCGCCTACGGATACCGCACGGAAATCCACCGCCTCGACGCCCAGGAAGGCCAAGCCCTGGCCGAACTCGAGATGGTCACCGCCCACCCGCTCGTCACGACGATCGTCGACGCAGGCGTCACCGCGCCAGGAGGCGCCCCATGACCACCGCCCCTTTCGAGACCGGCCCGCGCGCGCCCGGGCGGCGGAGCCTCCGCGTTGCCCTGCCGATCGCGGCGCTGGTGGCCACCGTGGTGGTCGTCCGACTCCTGACGCGGACACCCGCGCCCCCGGCCACGGAGGGCCACGACGGCCACGGCGTCGTCGGGACCGACAGTGCGCAGGCGGTGATGCTTAGCGCCCAGGACCGACAGCGGATCGGGGTCACCTTCGCCACGGTGGAGGCGGGCCCGCTCCAGCGGGAGGTGCGCACTGTCGCACAAGTCACATATGACGAGACACGGGTGTCCACGGTGACGCTCAAGGTGGACGGGTGGGTGGAACGGCTCTTCGTGGACGCCACCGGCCAGGCGGTCCGACGGGGCGATCCGCTGCTCGAGTTGTACTCCCCCATGGTGGTCAGCGCGGAGCGAGAATACCTCGTAGCGCGGGCGCTGGTGGCGGATGTCGGCCGCGGCACCGGCGCGGCGCAGGCCGGGGCGCTCGACCTGCTGGCCTCGGCGCGGCGCCGGCTCCTGTACTGGGATGTGCCGGAAGCCGAGCTGGCCCGCCTCGAACAGAGCGGGGCGGTCGGCAAGACCGTGACCTTCACCGCCCCTGCCAGCGGGGTGGTGGTCGAGAAGCCGGTGCTGGCTGGCCAACAGGTCATGGCGGGGGAGCCGCTGTACAAGATTGCCGACCTCAGTCGCGTTTGGCTCGAAGGAGAGGTCTTCGAACGCGACCTGCCGGATGCCCGCCTGGGCCTCGAGGTGACGGCGGAGCTTCCCGCCCTCCCCGGCGCCCGCAGGAGGGGACGGATCACCTATGTCTATCCGACCCTCAACCCGGAAACCCGCACCGGCCGGATCCGGGTCGAGCTGGCGAACCCGGACCTGATCCTGAAGCCGGGGATGTACGCCACCATCTGGTTCCGCGCGCCGACCCGCCGGGTCCTCAGCGTCCCGCGCGCCGCCGTACTGGTGACCGGTGAGCGGAATCTGGTGTTCGTCAAGGACACGAGCGGCATGCTCTCGCCGCGGCAGGTCACGCTCGGTGCCGCCACGGCCGACCGGATCGAGATCCTCAGCGGGCTGGCGGCCGGCGAGCAGGTGGTGGCCTCGGGGACGTTCCTGGTCGACGCGGAATCGAACCTGGGCGCCACCATGGGGGGAATGGGGGACATGCCGGGCATGCTCCTGACATCCCCGAGAACGGGGCCACCTCCACCGGCGCCCGCCGACACGGCGATGCCAGACATGCCTAGTATGCCGGGCATGAAGACGCCGGCGCCTCCGAAGGATGGGGCCGATGCTCACTAGGATCATTGACTGGTCGCTGCAGAACCGGGCCATCGTGCTGCTGGGCACGCTGATGGCGGCCATCGGTGGCGTATTCGCGCTGCGCGCCACCCCGCTCGAGGCGCTCCCGGACTTGAGCGATGTGCAGGTGATTGTCCAGGCCGAGTTCAACGAGCAGGCACCGCGGATCGTCGAGGACCAGGTCACCTACCCGATCGCCGCGGAGATGCTCAAGGTGCCAGGCGCCCGGGTGGTGCGCGGGTACTCGTTTTTCGGGATCTCGTTCGTGTACGTCATCTTCGAGGACGGCACAGACCTCTACTGGGCCCGCTCACGGGTGCTGGAATACCTCAACGGAATCAAGGGCAGGCTGCCCTCCACGGTGACCCCCACCCTCGGCCCCGACGCGACCGGCCTCGGCTGGGTGTTTCAGTACACGCTGGAGGACACCACGGGGCGGATGACGCTCGCCGAGCTGCGGAGCATCCAGGACTGGCGATTGCGTTATGCACTCACGGCGGTCCCCGGTGTGTCGGAGGTGGCGTCGGTCGGCGGGTTTGAAAAGCAGTACCAGGTCGACCTCGACCCGGCGCGGCTGTTGGCGTATCGGGTGCCGATCACGGCGGTCATGGCCGCCCTCCAGAACGCCAATTCGGATGTCGGGGCGATGGTGCTTGAGCTGACTGAACGCGAGTACATGGTACGCGGCCTCGGCTATCTCAAGAGCCTCGACGACATCGAGAACGTCGTGGTCGGCGCCACCCGGAGTGGCACCCCGATCCGGGTGGCTGAGCTCGGGCGGGTGAGCATCGGCCCGGCGGTCCGGCGCGGGATCACCGATCTCGACGGACGGGGCGACGCCGTGGGCGGCATCGTCGTGATGCGGTCCGGACAGAACGCCCTCACCACCATCCAGCGGGTCAAGGCCAGGCTGGCGGAGGTCCAGCCCGGGCTTCCGGCCGGGGTCGTCGTACGGCCGGTGTACGATCGGAGCGAGCTCATCGAGCGCGCCATCGCCACGCTGCGGGAAAAGCTCCTGGAAGAGAGCCTGATCGTGGCGTTGGTGTGCGTCGTGTTTCTCCTGCACGCCCGATCCGCGCTCGTCGCCATCCTGACTCTTCCAATCGGCATCCTGATGGCCTTCATCGCCATGCGGTGGGTAGGCGTGGGAGCCGACATCATGTCCCTCGGCGGGATCGCCATCGCCATTGGCGCCATGATCGACGCCGCCATCGTGATGATCGAGAACATGCACAAGCACCTCGAGCGCGCGGTGGACGGGAAGCGGCGTGACGCCGGCAAGCCGGTGGCCGGGGCGTGGTACTCCGCCGGCGACCTCACCACCAGCGAGCGGTGGCGCATCGTCGGGGAGGCAGCCCGTGAAGTGGGGCCGGCCCTGTTCTTCTCGCTGCTCATCATCACCGTCTCGTTCATTCCGGTCTTCACGCTCGAAGGGCAGGAGGGTCGGCTGTTCCATCCGCTGGCCTACACCAAGACCTTCTCGATGGCCGCGGCCAGCATCCTGGCCCTTACCCTGGTGCCGGTCACCATGGGACTGTTTGTCCGGGGCCGGATGTACCGGGAGACCGCCAACCCCGTCAATCGGGTCCTCATCCGGCTCTACCGGCCGATGATCATTTTCGTGCTCCGGCATCGCTGGGGCGTCGTGACCGCAGCGGTCATGGCCGTCATGCTGAGCTGGATTCCATGGACCCGGCTGGGCAGCGAATTCATGCCGCCCCTGCACGAGGGCACCATTCTCTACATGCCCACGACGCTCCCCGGGATTAGCGTCGCCCGCGCCAGGGAGCTGCTGCGAATCCAGGACAGCATCCTGAAGGGATTCCCCGAAGTGGACCATGTCTGGGGCAAGGCGGGACGGGCCAACACGGCCACCGACCCGGCGGGCCTGGACATGACGGAGACGACCATCACGCTCAAGCCGGAGTCGGCGTGGCGCCCCGGCCTGACGCAGGAGCGCTTGCTCGCCGAAATGGATTCGGCGGTGCGGCTGCCGGGCACCACCAACGCATGGACCCAGCCCATCCGGGGGCGCATCGACATGCTGGCCACGGGCATCCGTACGCCGGTCGGCGTCAAGATCTTTGGTCCAGACCTGGGCGAATTGGAACGTCTCGGACGGCAGGTCGAGGAGGTCGTGCGGCAGGTGCCAGGGACCCGAAGCGCCTTCGCCGAGCGGGCGGTGTCGGGCTACTACCTCGACATCGACATCGACCGGGCCGCCGCCGCGCGCCACGGGCTTAACGTGGGCGACGTGCAGACCGTCATCGCGACCGCGGTCGGGGGGATGACCGTCACCCAGACGGTGGAGGGCCGGGAACGGTATGGCGTCCGCATCCGGTATCCGGTGGAACTGCGCGACAACCCCGAACGCCTGGGGTCGGTACTCATTCCGGTGAGCCACGGACTCGATGGCAGCGCCGGCGCGGCGATGGGAGGGGGGATGGGCGGTGCGGGCATCGGGGCAACAACGCCCGGCCGGGAGAGTTTCGTCCCGCTGGGTCAGATTGCCACGATCCGCCAGGTCGCCGGCCCGATGGTCGTCCGCACGGAGGGGGCCCAGCCCACGGCCTGGGTGTACGTGGACGTGGCGGATCGAGACATCGGGAGCTACGTGGCCGAGGCCCGCCAGGCGGTGGAGCGCGCGGTGGCACTGCCGGCCGGTTATACCATCGTATGGAGCGGCCAGTACGAATACATGCAGCGAGCGGCTGCCCGATTGAAAGTGGTGGTTCCCGCCACGCTGGCCATCATCTTCCTGCTGCTCTACTTCAATTTCGGCAACCTCGGGGAGACCGCCATCGTGATGCTCTCCCTGCCGTTCGCGCTGGTGGGCGGGCTCTGGTTCATCTGGCTGCTGGGCTACAACTGGTCGGTGGCGGTGGCCATCGGCTTCGTGGCCCTCGCTGGGGTCGCGGCGGAAACCGGTGTCGTCATGCTCATCTACCTCGATCACGCCTGGCAGGCGAAGCGGGCGGACGGCCGCACGCCGACCCTCTCCGACCTGTACGCCGCAGTCATGGAGGGCGCGGTGGAGCGCGTGCGCCCCAAGCTCATGACCGTGACGGCCATCATGGCCGGCCTGCTGCCGATCCTCTGGGGCACCGGTGCCGGGGCCAGCGTCATGAAGCGGATCGCAGCGCCGATGGTGGGCGGTATGGTGAGCAGCACGGTGCTGACGCTGCTGGTGATTCCGGCGGTGTACTCCCTATGGAAGGAGCGGGAGGTGAAGGAGGCAGCATGACGGATCATGATCCGCACGCCGGTCATCACGGCAGCCACGCCGCGACACCGAAGACGACCGCGACGAAGTCCCATCACGACCACGCGTCGATGATGGCAGACCCGGGCATGGCCGGGATGATGGAGCGGGACATGCGGCGCCGGTTCTGGGTCGCGCTGGCCTTTACCATCCCTGTGACGCTGCTGGCCGGCCACATCCCCGGCGTCCCGGTGCTGATCCACCCCCCGCTGGCCCACTGGCTGGAACTGGCGCTCAGCATTCCGGTGGTCTGGTGGGCCGGATGGATCTTCATCGGCGGGAGCTACCACGCCCTCCGGACCTTGAGACTCGACATGTCGGTACTGATCGCCACCGGCGTGCTCGCGGCCTGGCTGTCCAGCGTGTACCTCACCCTGATCGGCCATCCGACGGCCTACTACGAGGCCGCCTGCATGCTGGTGACCTTTGTGCTCTTCGGACACTGGATGGAGGTGAAATCCCGCCGAGGTACGTCTGACGCGCTGCGCGCCCTGTTCGACCTCGTGCCCCCGACAGCACGAGTGGTTCGAGACGGTGCCGAGGTCGAGATGCCGACCAGCGAGGTTGTGGTGGGCGACCTTCTCCGACTCCGCCCCGGCGACAAGATCCCGGTGGACGGGGTCCTGACCGAAGGGAGCACCGACGTCGACGAGGCCCTCGTCACCGGCGAGAGCCGGCCGGTCAAGCGCGGTCCGGGCGACACGGTCGTCGGGGGATCCATCAACGTGAGCGGCGCCGTGACGATGCAGGCCACCCGCGTCGGCAAGGACACGGTCCTGGCCCAGATCGCCGCCCTGGTGGCCACGGCACAAAACTCGAAGGCGCCGCGGCAACGCCTGGCCGACCAGGCGGCGGCCGTGCTCGTCGTCGTCGCGGTCGGAGCAGGCGTGCTCACCTTCCTCGGCTGGACCGTGCTGGCCGGCGCCCCGTTCCTCACGGCGCTCACGTTTTCGATCTCTGCCGTGGTCATCGCCTGCCCCGACGCGCTGGGCCTGGCCACCCCGACTGCCGTGGCGGTCGGCACTGGCCTCGGTGCTCGGCACAACATCCTCATTAAGGACGCAGCCACGCTCGAAGGGCTGAGCCGCGTTCAGGTGGTCGTGCTGGACAAGACCGGCACCATCACCGAGGGCAAGCCGAGTGTGGCGTACATTCACGTCGAACCTGGCGGAGAGGTCGAGGGCATGCTCGCCCAGGCGGCCGCACTGGCGGGCCAGTCCAGGCATCCCTTGTCACAAGCGATCAGCGCCGCAGCACTCCGCCGGCAGCTGATCGTGCCCATATCAGTTACCGGAGTCGCTGATCGTCCGGGGCTGGGCATTGAGGGGCGCGTTTCAGGCGAGCGCACGTGGCTCGGGAGCAGCGCTCTGCTTCAGGGGGCTGGAGTGGGCATCAGCAATCTCGCTGCCGGTGCCGCCAGAATGGCTGCCCAGGGCCAATCGGTCGTCTTCGTCGCCCAAGGGGACCGGGCCCTCGGCGTCATCGGGATCACCGACGCCATCAGGCCGACGTCGGCTGGCGCGATCCGTGAGCTCAAGGCCATGGGCATTCACCCGATCCTCATGAGCGGGGACCGCCGCGAGACGGCCGAGCAGGTGGCCCACGCCGCGGGCATCGATCGCGTGCTTGCCGAGGTGAAGCCGGAGCAAAAGGCTGAGCAGGTCAAGGCGCTGCAGGGGGAGGGACAGTTCGTGGCGATGGTCGGTGACGGCATCAATGACGCGCCCGCACTGGCGCAGGCCGACATCGGCATCGCCATCGGAGCCGGCACCGACGTGGCTATCGAGGCGGCGCAGGTGGTGCTGATGCGTTCCGACCCGGCCGACATTGCCCGGGCCATCCGGCTGAGCAAGGCCACGGTGCGGAAGATGAAGCAGAACCTGGCGTGGGCAAGCGTCTACAACCTGCTCGCCATTCCTGTGGCTGCCGGGGTGTTCTACCGCTCGCTTGGGTGGTCGCTCCGTCCGGAAGTATCGGCGCTGCTGATGTCGGTGTCGTCGATCATCGTGGCGCTGAACGCGGTGTCATTGCGCCGGGCGAAGCTCTGACTGACGCTCCCTGCTCAGGACGTGGTGAAGGTGAAGATCATCCCGTAGCTGCCGTTCGCGCCCATCCAGCCCGCGCCCATCATGTTCGTCGGCTGGCCGCCGTGCATCCCCCCCGCCATGCCCGGCTGGAGCCACATCCCGCCCATCTGGTTCACCATGCCATCCATGTCGATCGGCAGGTCGTCGGCATCCATCATCCCGCCGCCGACGTGGATGGTGTACATGGTTCCGGATGCCATGGGAGCGGCATGCGTGCAGGTGAGTATGCTTCGGTCCCCCGACCAGGTGCAGGACATCGACACGACCGGGCCGGCGCTCGTGCCCGCGTGCATGTCCAGGTAGGCCTCCATCCCCTGGCCCATGGGCCCGCTGAAGGTGAGCTTGATCGGAGTGGCGACGTCGACGTTGGTGGCGCCGCCTGAGGGCGCCACCGCCGTCAGCGCGGCGGCGGGGGCGGTTGGAGCGTTGGCGTTATCGGCACAGGCGACGGCGCTCAGGGCGGCGCTGCAGACGACCAAGGCGGCAATCCGGCGAGGCGTGAACATGGGGCAGCTCTCAATAGAGGCAAGTGTGGGGTGACCAAGGCGGCCCACCACCCCAGCGAATGTGTGACGATACCGGACGGCAGATGAAGGAGGGGTGAAGGGGCGGTGAAACAGCCGTCATCCCCCCCATTACCGGCCCCGATGGTGCAGCGAGCGCCCGCTTGCCCTGCCGCCAGGTCAAACCGTCGGTCGGATTCTGGAGAGCGACAAGGCGTTGCCAGTCACGACCAGCGAGGCGCCCAAATCGCCGATCAGCACCGCGACGGCCAGGCTCACGACTCCCGTTACCGCGCCCACGGCGAGAAGGGCCTTCAGGCCGAGCGCCAGGCCGATGTTGAAGCGGATGGTACGGCGCGCCCGTCGGGCCAGGTGAATCGCATAGGGAAGCCGTGCGAGGTCATCGCCCATCAAGGCGACATCGGCGGCCTCGATCGTCGCCGGAGATCCCGCCGCACCCATGGCCAGCCCAACCGTCGCCTCGGCAAGGGCCGCCGCATCGTTCACCCCGTCGCCCAGCATCGCCACCCGGCCGAACCGCGCCTTGAGCACCCGCACCGCCTCCACCTTCTCCTCGGGCCGCAACCGGGACTGGACCTCGTCCACCCCCGTTGCCTTCGCGATGGAAGTCGCGGCGGCGGCGGCATCGCCCGTCAACATCACAATCGGGCGGACGCCGAGGTGATGAAGGCGCTCGACTGTGTGCCGGGCGGCTGGGCGCACTTCGTCCTGAAACACGAAGAGGCCTCGGTCACCGTTGTCGGCGTGGACATACACGCTCAAAGTGCCCGGCTCCAACTCTCCCCAGCCAGTGGCCGTTTCCCGGGGCACCTGCTCCTCCGAGCCCACCGACAGTGCCACGCCCGCCACCACACCTTGGATCCCGCGGCCGGGAGATGCAACGAATTGCTCGACCCCATCTGCCGGCCGTACACCTCGGGCGTCCGCGTACCGAAGGATGGCCCGCGCCACCGGGTGCTCGGAGCGTGCTTCCAGGGCTGCGACCAGGGCGAGCAGGCGACGGGAATCGCCGGGCCCTGCCTCGAACCGCGTGACCGCGAGCTGACCCGTGGTCAAGGTGCCGGTCTTGTCCACGGCCAGCGCCCGGATGCCGCCCAGGGCCTCCAGATGCTCGCCGCCCTTGATCAAGACACCATGCCGCGCGGCGCTGGTCAACGCGCTGACCACGGTGACGGGCGTGGCTATCACGAGCGCGCAGGGGCAGGCGATGACCAGGAGGGTCAGTCCCCGCGTGAACCATTCCAGGGCGGGCGCGCCTGCGAGCAGCGGCGGTCCGATCATGACGCCAAGCGCCAGCGCCGTCACGATCGGCGTGTAGATCAATGCGAAGCGCCGGATCGCGTGCTCGACCGGCGCGCGCCGGGCCTCCGACTGCCGAATCAGCTCGACGATCCGGGCGAGCGTACTATGGGCCGCATCCGCGGTCACCTCGATGTCGAGGCTTCCGTTGAGATTCAGGGTGCCAGCGGAAACGAGGTCGCCGGGGGACTTGGCACGTGGGTACGACTCCCCGGTGATGGTCGCCTCGTTGACCTCCGAGAGTCCCGCAACCGTCCTTCCATCCGCTGGAATTTTGTCGCCGGGACGCACACGGATCAGGTCGCCGACCGTGAGTTGTGCGACGGGAACCGTCTCCACCCGCCCGCCGTCCGTCAGCCGATCGGCTTGCTCCGGCGCCAACTCAAGCAGTCGCGCGATCGAGCGGCGCCCCCGGTCCACGGCAAAGCGCTCCAGGAGTTCCGCCGTGGAGAACAGGAAGGCGAGCGACGCCGCCTCGAAGGGTTCCCCGATCAGCACCGCCGCCACGATGGCGACCGACATCAGGAAGTTCATGTCGAGCCGGCGCGACCGGGCGGCTCGCCAGCCTGCGCCGAAGAAATTCGCACCGCCGATGATCGCCGCAGCGGTGTAGAGCAGCCCGGCCAGGTCTAGCCGAATGGCCAGCCAGCCGGCATGGTCGGGCACGCGGGTGACGAGGCTGGTCATGACGCCGAGGGCCCAGAGGATGCCGGCGAGGTACGTGCGCCGTGCAAAGGCGGTTGCCCAGGCCGAGGGGCGGCGATCGGGCAATTCCGCGACCGGGCTAGCCAAGGGCGGCCTCCCCCTGCTCACCGGTCGTCAGTGCCACCGCCGCGGTGATCGGGAGGACAAAGACCTTGCCGTCCCCTGGCCGTCCGGTGTGAGCAACCCGGGTGATCAAGTCCACGAGGCGATCGACCTGCTCCTGGGGCGCCGCCACGAGGACCACGGCATTCTCGGAAAAGTCCGTTCCCGTGTCGGCATGGGATGCCGGAGTCGCCGAGGTATGGCGGCCATATCCGCGGCCCCCCAGGACGGTCATGCCCGGGTCGCCGGGGGACTGGTGGAGCGCGTCCACCAGCTCGGTCACCTTGAACGGCTTGACGATGGCGAGGATCAACTTCATGCGGCCTCCGGCGTGGGGTCCGATTCGGGTTCGAAGGAACCATAGAGCACGGGGAGCAGGAGCAGCGTCAGGAGCGTGGACGTCACCAGCCCCCCGACCACCACCGAAGCGAGCGGTCGCTGGATCTCCGAGCCGGCGCCGCGCGCCAGCAGCAGTGGCACGAGGCCGAGGCTCGCCACCAGCGCCGTCATGAGGACCGGGCGCAGCCGGAGCAGCGTGCCACGCCGCACCGCCTCCACCACGGAAAGCCCTTCCGCCCGCAGCTGATTGATGTAGCTGACCAGCACCACGCCGTTCAGCACCGCCACGCCAAACAGCGCGATGAACCCGACCGAGGCCGGGACGCTGAGGTACTGGCGCGTCACGACCAGGGCCACGATCCCGCCGATCAGGGCAAAGGGGACGTTCAGGATGATCAGCGTGGCGTGCCGGAGCGAGTTGAAGGAGGAGAATAGCAGGAGGAAGATGAGCCCGATCGTCACGGGGACGATCAAGGCGAGGCGACGCATCGCCCGCTGCTGGTTCTCGAATTGCCCCCCCCACGTGACGAAGTAGCCCGAGGGCAGGCGAACATTCTGCCCGACGGCCGCCTGGGCCTCGGCCACGAAGCCTCCGAGGTCGCGCCCGTCCACGTTGGCCTGGATCACGATGCGACGCTGGTTCGCTTCGCGGCTGATCTGTTTGGGGCCTTCCACGACCTCCACCGAGGCCACCTGCGACACCGGCACCCGCCCTCCGGTCGGAGTTGGGACCAGGGCGCGCGCGATGTCCTCCGGCGTGGAGCGGAACGGCGCGCCGTAGCGGACCGAAATATCGAAACGCCGTTGCTGCTCGAAGACCTTGCCGGCCTCGCCGCCGCCGATCGCGAGGCGAATGACGCTGAGGACATCATCCACATTGAGGCCGAGGCGGGCCGCCGCCGCCCGATCGACACGGATGAGCAGCTGGGGCTGTCCGAGCAGTTGTTCCGCCTGGACGTCCTGAGCCCCCTGGAGGCCGCTGACGACCCGCTGGATGTCGGCGCCGATGGCGGCCAGTGTGTCCAGGTCGTCCCCGAACACCTTGATCGCCAGCTGGGCTCGAACTCCGGACAGCAGTTCGTCCACCCGGGTGGCGATCGGTTGCGAAAAGCTCAGCGCGATGCCCGGTACCGCCGCCATGCGCTCCCGCATGGCGTCCACCAGCTGGTCCTTGGTACGCCCCGTGGTCCATGCTTCCGCCGGGCGGAGGGTCACGGTTGTTTCCACGTTGTTGACTGGTTCCGGATCGCCTCCCAATTCGGCCCGGCCCACCTTCGACACCACGTCGATCACCTCCGGAAACCGCTTTGCCTCGTCCTCCAGGAGGGCCGCGACCCGCATCGCCTCATCAAGGCCGGCGCTCGGCGCCAGCGTGGCCCGATAGAGAATCGAGCCTTCCTCCAGCGCGGGGACGAATTCGGTGCCGAGAAACGGCACCATCGAGAGACTCACCACGAGTGCGCCGACCGCGGTGCCGATCACGGCACGGCGATGCCCGAGAGCCCACGCGAGCATTGGTTCGTACCGCCGCCGAATCTGATGGAGGACCCACGTGTCGTGGTCCGCCCCCCCACGGAGCCCGATGCTGCAGAGCACCGGGATCAGCGTCAGGGAGAGGAGGAGCGAACCCAGCATGGCAAACGTGATCGTGTAAGCCAGCGGCGTGAACAGCTTGCCTTCCACGCCCTCGAGTGTGAAGAGCGGCAAGAACACGATGATGATGATGGCGATCGCGAAGGTGATCGGGCGGGCCACCTCCAGGGCGGCTCGGCGGACCACCGTGGCGCGCGGCAGGCCCTCGTGGCCGGGTTCGGACAGCACGCGGTAGACGTTCTCGACCATGACGACGCCTCCGTCCACCATCATGCCGATTCCGATCGCCAGGCCACCGAGCGACATCAGGTTGGCGGAGAGACCGGTCAGGCGCATGAGGATGAAGGCGAGTAGCGTGCAGGCGGGGAGCATCGTTCCGACGATGAGCGCGCTGCGAAGGTTGCCGAGAAAGAGGAGCAGGACGGCGAATATCAGCACACCGCCCTCCAGGAGCGCATCCCGCACCGTGGCCACGGCCCGCTCCACCAGGTCGGCCTGGTCGTAAAACGGGACGACCCGGATGCCATCCGGCATGGCGCGATTGAGTTCCGCGACCTTGGCACGAACGCTCGCGATGACCGCGGAGGTGTTCTCGTAAATGCGCTTGAGCACGATGCCGGCGACCGCCTCACCGTCGCCATTGACGCTCACCGCGCCCCGGCGGATCTCCGCCCCCACCACCACCTGCCCGAGGTTGCGGACGTAGACCGGCGAATGCTCGCGTTCCGCCACGACGACGTTGCCGACGTCCGCCAGGGTCGTCACGAACCCGAGCCCCCGGACCAGGTACTCCTCCGGCGCCCGCACGATGTACCCGCCACCGGCGTTCGCGTTGTTGCGCTCCAGCGCTTCGATGACTTCGCTCACCGTCACGCCGTACTGGATCAGGCGCGCCGGGTCGAGTTGGACCTGGAACTGCTTGACATGCCCTCCGAAGGACAGCACCTCCGTCACGCCGGGCACGGTGCGCAGCTGCGGCTTGACCACCCAGTCCTGCAGGGTTCGCAGCGAGTCGGTCGAGACGCCTTCCCCCGTTACCAGGTATTGGTAGACCTGACCCAGGCCGGTGGTGACGGGGCCAAGGGCGGGCTCGCCCAGGCCCGCGGGGATCGCATCTCGGGCACTCTGCATCCGCTCGAACACCAGTTGCCGGGCAAAGTAGATGTCCACCTCGTCCTGGAAGTACACGTTCACCTGCGAGAGACCGAACGCCGAGATGGACTGGACGCGGGAAACTCCGGGGATGCCGTTCATGGCCACCTCGACCGGGTACGTCACCAGCGCCTCCACTTCGGGGGGGGCGAGTCCGGGCGACTCGGTGGTCACCTGGACCAGCACGGGGGACACGTCAGGAAAGGCGTCCACCGCCAACCCCCGGAGGGCCAGAACACCACCCGCGAAGATTCCGAGGGCGCCGAGCAAGACCAGCAGACGCTGCTGCAGCGCCCATTCGACCAATCGGGCGATCATTCGTCGCCTCCAAACTGCTCCCGCTGAAGATGTGCCTTCAGTGCGAAGCTGCCGGAAACCACGATACTGTCGCCGCGCTCGATGCCGGCGAGCACTTCGACCCATCCCCCCGCGCGCTCCGGCCCGAGGGTTACCGGCCTCGCGCGGAACGCGTCAGGGCCGTCCGGCTGGAAGACGACCGCCCTGCCGCCGAGTTGTTGCACGGCGGCCCTCGGGATGCCCACGCGCCCGGGCGCGCTGGGGATCACCATCGATGCCTGGGCAAACATCCCGGGCTTCAGCACCCGGTCGCGATTGTCGATCTCGATGCGCACCTTCACGCTCCGGGAGACGCTGTCCACGATGGCCCCGACGTAGCCCACCCGGCCCTGGATGTCCCGGCCGGGGAGCGCGTCCACCCGGATGCGCACGACGGCCCCCTCGCGCACCCGCGGGAGGTCGGCCTCGTACAGATCCAGCATCAACCACAAGCGGTCGAGATTCCCGACCATGAAGAGCTCCGATTCGGGCCCGACCACCTCGCCGACGACCGCGTGCTGCTCCACGATCTGCCCGGTGAGAGGCGTCCGAAGCGGAAACAGCCCCGGCGCCGTGCTGTCGGGTTGAGCGCCGAAGGCGGCCAAGGCCTGCACGGCGGCCGCCAGGTCAGCGTCCCGTTCGCGGAGCGCCGCCTCGAGTTCCAGGCGTCGCCGCTCGGAAACGATTCCCTCCGCGGCCAGACGGCTCGCGCGCTCCAGGTTGCGCGCCGCGACGTCCCGGGAGGCGACCGCCTTCATCCAGGTGGCTTGCGCGGTCCCGAGCTCGGGGCTGTCGAGCGTGCCGAGGGTGTCGCCCGATTGCACCTGGGTGCCGATGCTGACGCGCACGGTGCGAAGTCGGCCCTGGATCCGCGGGCCTACGTGACTGAGTCGTGCCGGATCGAAGCTCAGCGTCCCGGTCAGCGTGATGGTATCGGGAGGGAGGGCCACCACGGCCCCGAGCACGAGGTTGGAGGCGGCCAACTGCGCCGAGTCGAGGCGCACGACCGTGGAATCGGCGCGCGCCGCGGTCGAGTCCGCCGGCGGAGGCGCAGCTTGTCCTCCACAGCCCGAGAGGAGGGTGACAGCGAGCGGCAACGCGTGAAGGGGGCGGATCATGGTTCGGGCTTCCCAGTGAGGAGCGGGGCGAGTTCGAGGGGGTCGACATCTAGGGCCGCAGACACTTCAAACCAGGCCGAATAGGCGTCGGCCAGCACGGCGAGGTACTCGAGCTGCGCCTCGAGGGCCGCCCGCCGGAGCACGATCACGTCCGTCAGGTCGACCTCGCCCTCCACCAGGGCCCGTTCGGTCAGCGCCACATTTTCCGCGGCGGACGCCACGACCGCCCCTGCGAAGTGACGTTCTGCGGCCGTCGAGCGCCGGAGTCGGGCGAGACCGCCCTGAAGCTCCGCCTGTATCTCCCGCGTCGTGGCGGCGCGTGCAGCCCGTGATGCGGCCAAGTCCGCTTCTGCCGCCCCTCGGGCGGCCTGCCCATTGTAGAAAAGGGGGACCTGCAAACCGAATTGCAGTCCGAGCAGGTCGTCGGTTCCGCTCTCCTGCCCCCCGACGGCCGCGACGGTGAGGTTGGGGATGAACGCCCGTTGCGCGGCGCTGAGCGCCTTGCCGGCGCCCTCGACGTCCGCCTCCACGGCAAGGAGGTCAGGCCGGCGGCTGCGCGCCAGGCTGATGGGGTCCCGGGCGGCGCTGTCCCACGCCACACGGGGCAGCGGCGGCAACGGTCCAGTACGGACCACGGTGTCCGCCGGCACCGATAGCAACCTGGCCAAGTCCGCCGCCGCCGTCTCGGTGACGGCGCGGGCCCGCTCGGCGGCACTCCGGGTCCGGGCCGCATCGAGCACGGCCGCATTCAGCTCCAACCGGTTGATCTCGCCGGCCTCGAACTGGCGCTTCGCGAATCCCGCCATACGCTCGGCGAAGCCGGCGGTCGTGTCGATCAGCGCTTCCTGGCGATGGGCGAGCGCGAGGGCCAGGTACGCCTGCCTCGCCTCCAGCGCCGTCAGCCGCTGCGCATCCTCGACCCGCGCCTCCGAGGCGCGGAGAAACGCCGACATCGCCGCCCGCCGCGTAAACGACTGGCCTCCGATCTCGATCTCCTGCGAAACGAGCCAATCGGTATCCTGTGTTGTGGTCGACGGCGTCGTCCTCGTCGTCCGCCCGTACACGGCCACTGGATTGCTCGGAAAAGGGAACAAGGTCTCGGCGCGGAGCCCGCGTGTGCGGGTCACGTCGCTGGCCGCCGAGGCGATCGAGGGGCTGGCGGCGAGTGCGCGATGCACCGCCTCGCTCATCGCGAGTGTCAGGGTGTCAGGCTCGAGGGGGGCCTGGAATGTGGCCAGCAACAACAACGCGATCATGAGAACTCCCGGTGGCGCAGCAACCCCGAAGTAGCTGCCAAGTGAGACCAGCCCGCAACGGCAACGCCGACACGACTCCGCACGTCAGCGCGGAAATGTCCAGCCAGCGGTATGTGAGGGGATTGTGGCCGGCAGGGCGCGAGATGCGCCCGCCGGTCAGCAGCTCAAGCTCTGGGCGGGCGGAGGAGTACTTGGAGTGGTAGCGAGTGCGGGGTCTGTGCCTCGAACTCCCCGACGGAGGAGACGTCGACTGCGGACGCCACTAGCGGGGAGGCAATGGCGGGTTGTACCAGGAGGTGCTGGTGATCGCCGTGGCAGACGTGGACCGGGTGGTTGGGGGCCGGAAGGGGTGGACGGAGCGGGACCGCATCAGGCATCGAAACAAACGTCATTCCAGCGGCGTGGCCATCATGGTCGTCCGGCACAAACTGCTCGCCCCCGACGACCAGATTGCCCAGGAGGGCGACCGTCGCCAGTACTCTGCGAACCAGGCGGTGCGAGAGGCGCAGCATGGCCTGAAGTTAGCGGCCGGGCACGCGCGATCAAGGGGGCGTCCACGACACCCGCCGGGGCGCATGGGTTGACCACGGGCCGGGTCTTCTGGTGGTCGATGATGGTGGTGGTGGTCGAGGAGCCGCCGCGATCCACCACCTGGATCGGCAACGCGAAACGATGGTCGTCGGTGGGACGCGTTGGCAGGTCCGCTAGGAGGCAGCACTGGACCCCGGCATTGGCCGGGGTGACGACAGGTGCGGGTACTGACACGCCGGCCCGCCGCAAACCTACGCCACCAACCGCCGCCAGATTCCCGGGTGCGTCCGCAACAGGTACGATCCCGCCATCCCCACCGCGACCAGATTGGCCACCACGATCGACCACCAGGGCAACAGCGGGCGCATCGACTCCGTCAGGATTCCCACGCCCAGGATCGTCACCACGAATCCAGCGACGATCGTGAACAGCATGGCCCGCGCCTGTGATGGGTGGCCTTCGGCCTGCGCCACGAGCCGCACGACGATCAGCCCGATGACCAGCGACAGCAGCAGGTGGAGCGCGTTGTACCAGAAGACGGCCATCGCATCCACCGGAATGGGCAGTTGCAGGATGCTTGGGTCGCGTACGCCCCTGAACACCGCGAGCCCGAGGAGGTTGACGGTAAACAGCGGCCCCCGCGCCGCCAGGAAGTCGAACACGGCATAGAACGCCGCCACGGATGCATACGCCACCAACCCCACCAGCAGCCCTTCCCGCAAGACCTTCACCTGTCCTGACATCATACCCCCCTCGTGCGCAGGTCCAACGCGTGACTGATGGTGACCCAATTCCGTCTGCGCTCTTCGCGTCGTTGCGGTGAAAGCTGTTACCGCCAAGGCGCAACGAACGCGAAGCTACCCTACCCCTCTTCGGCGTATCTCCGCCTGGCATCCAGCTTGTCCACCTTCCACCCCGCCCCGCCGTCATAGACCGCCGACTTGAGCCACGCCTGCTCCGCCTCGACCTCCAGCGCCAGGATCGTCTTGTACCACGCCTTCGGCTGGCCGGCCTCGCCGTTGCTCCAGCGGTAGCGGCGCTGCTTCAGCGCGTCCTTCTTGTCGAACGCGGCACCCAGTGCCCAAACCTTGAACGTCGGGGTCCGGGCCGATTCGAGGAGGAGCCGGAGCGGCAACACGCCGTTGTCGAAGGGCTCCTGCAGGAGCCGGATCAGGGCGTGGCAGTCGGCGTCGGCGCGGTGGCCGTCGAAGAAGAGCCCGCAGCGTTTCATCAGGAGAAACTCCAGCGCCCCCGAGCTGGCGCCCAGCGCCTTCCAGGGCACCTCCTTCTGCGAGCAGGCCCAGGCCTTGTCCCGGAAGGCCGGCAGGCGGCGGTCCACAAAGGGCCGGTCGAAGGCCGCATTGTGGGCGATGACCAGTCCCGCCTCGGCCGCCAGCGCCGCCACCACCGATTCGTCGATCGTCTTGCCCGCCACCATCGCGTCGGTGATGCCAGTGAGCCGGACGATCTCCTCGGGAATCGGCCGGCCCGGATCCTCGAGGAAGCTCACCGCGGGCCCCACGGTCAGGATCCGGCCGCTGTCCCGCTCGAAGACGAACGGCACACCGCAAAACTCGATGATTCGGTCACGCACCGGATCGAATCCGGTCGTCTCGACGTCCACCACCAGCGCCGTGGCGGTGCTGGAGCCGTCCCCCTCGTGATACCGGGTGGGCGGCACGAACCGGCGGAGCACCCGGTAGTCGGGCGAAGCCTCGAGGCGCTTGGCCAGGGACTCCAGGGATTCGCTCACTGACGCGGGCCCGCTCTCCACGTGTCGAGCCCGCTCAGCCAGGAGTAGGGATCGATGGTGACTCCCTCCATCCGCCGGGACAGCCCCGCCGCCTGTTCCGGCGCGTACAGGAAGAGCGCCGGCGCGTCGGCGTTGAGGGTGTCCATGGCCGCGCGGTAGAGCGGAGCGGCGCTCGCCGTGTCGGCGGCGACGACGGCCCGCGCGAAGAGCGCGTCGAACGCCGGGTTGTCGTAGCGCCCGAAGTTGAGTTGCCCCCATCCGCCACGGGTCCACTGGTCGGCCAGCCCCCGCGGACTCGGCTCGTCGAGCCAGGCGCCGATGTAGCTGTCGAAGGCGCCGGTGCCGAGCCGTTCGTTGAACACCGGAAAGTCCACGGCGGTAATGGTGACGGTGACGCCGAGCGACTTCCACGACTGCTGGAGCGCCTGCGCCAGATCCCGGCGGGAGGGGCTGGTGCCCGGCACGAGGATGTCGAAGCGGAGGAGGGTGCGTCCCTTCTGCCTGGCGCCGCCCGCCCCCGGCACCCATCCCAGCGAATCGAGAAGGCGCCGCGCGGCGGCTGTGTCGAACGGCAGGGTGCGGATGGCCGGGCTGTTGATCCAGAGCAACTGCGACATCGGGCCCGCCGGGGCCACGGTGCCGGGGCCGAACACGCCGGCGGCCAGGGTCGCGCGGTCAATGCCCATGGCGAGCGCGCGTCGCAGTGCGCGGTCTCCGAGCAGCGGATGGCGGCGGCCCTTCGCGTCCTGCACCCGGAATCCGAGGAAGCCATATGCGGCGGAAGGGTAGCGCAGCACCCGCGCGTTGGTATCGGCCAGTACCCGCTGGACGCGCGGCGGCGAGCCGAGATGCTCCACCAGGTCCACTTCGCCGGCCAGGAGCATGTTGACCGCCGCGTCCTGGTCGGGCACGAACCGCCAGAC
>DAOMFQ010000009.1:0-20879 GCA_035429905.1 Gemmatimonadales bacterium | reverse complement strand
CGCAGCGGGAAGCCCTCGGCGTACGTCTCCCACATCAGGATGCGCCGGAGGTCGGGGTGGTTCCGGAAGGTGACGCCGAACATGTCGAACACCTCGCGCTCGAGCCAGTTGGCGCCGGCCCAGAGGTCGCAGACGCTGTCCACCGCCAGCGGTGCGGCCTTGTCGAGCTCCACCTTGAGCCGGAGGTCCGCCCGGCGCGCGAGCGAGCGCAACTGGTATACCACCTCGAGCGGCAGTTCGCCGTCGCGGTATTCCACCGCCGTCACGTCGGTCAGGTAGTCGAACGCCTGGGTCGGGTCGTCGCGCAGCCAGGCCAGGACCTCGTGGGCCCGCACCGCGTCCACCCACACGATGGAGTCTCCGCAGGACACGCGGTCCCGGAGGATGGCGGCGCCGAAGCGCGCCCGGAGCGCCGCGACCGACGGCGAGGGCTGGGGGGCGGTCATGACGAGCGGGTCTGCTGGACAGAATTGCCGAACGGCTCGGAGATCTCGTCGATCACCGCCGGGTCGCGGAACAGACCGTCGGGGCCGAGGGTGCGCTCCACGCGCAGCTGCTGGTCGGTGAGGCTTTCCCCCTGGATCTTCTTCTGGAGAAGGAAGATGGCGTAGAGCAACCCTTCGGGCCGCGGCGGGCACCCAGGGACGTACACGTCCACCGGGATGATGGTGTCGATGCCCTGCACCATCGCGTAATTGTCGAAGATGCCGCCCGAGGAGGCGCAGGCGCCCATGGAGATGGACCACTTCGGCTGGGGCATCTGGTCCCACACGCGGCGGATGACCGGGGCCAGCTTGAATGGCAGCCGGCCGGCGCAGATGAGGACGTCGGCCTGCCGCGGCGTGAACCCCTGGCGCTCCATGCCGAACCGGGAGAGATCGTAGCGCCCGGCGGCGGTGGCCATGAACTCGATGGCGCAGCAGGCGGTGCCGAATGGCATCGGCCAGAGGGAGCGGGTGCGCGACCAGTTGACGAGGTCGGAGAGCCGGGCCGTGACCCAGTTCGGGGAGACGCCGGAGACCTCGGCCTGCTCGTGTTCCGGATGCGACACGGTCAATCCCATTCCAGCGCCCCCCGCTTCCAGACGTACACGTACCCCACCGCGAGGATGAGGACGAACACGAGCATTTCGACCAGCAGGAACAGCCGGGCGGGCGTGAACTGCTGGAACGCCACCGCCCATGGCACCATGAAGACGGTTTCGATGTCGAAGAGAATGAACAGCATGGCGACCAGGTAGAACTTGACCGAGAACCGCTCCCGCGCGTCGCCGAGGACGGGCATGCCCGATTCGTACGGCGACTGCTTCACGGCGGTCTTCCGCCGGGTGCCCAGCAGCAGGCCGAGGCCATGCGAGAGGGCGAACATGCCGACCGCCGTGACGATCACGATGGCGAGCATGAAGAGGAGCGGAATGTAGGGCGTGAGCATCAGGGAGCACCATCCGGACAAGGGCTGGGCCGCAGAGCGACACAAAGTTAACCGGACCCCCAATGAGGTCAACCCAAGTCGTGAGCCGAGGCGCACCTAGACGTTGCGGCGGGACCCCGCCGCCGGGTACCTTTCCCGCCGATTTCTCCCAATCCGAGGCCCGAGTCGCCATGTCCATCAAGTCCGACCGCTGGATCCGCCGCATGGCCCAGGAGCACCAGATGATCGAGCCGTTCGAGGACCGCCAGGTCCGCCGGACGGACGCCCAGGGCCGGCAGGTCATCTCGTATGGGGTGTCCTCGTACGGTTACGACATGCGTGTCGCCCCGGAGTTCAAGATCTTCACCAACGCGCTTTCCGCCATCGTCGACCCGAAGGCCTTCGACGCCAAGAGCTTCGTGGAATTCGAGGGGGAAAGCTGCATCGTGCCGCCGAACAGCTTTGCGCTGGCGCGCTCGATCGAGTACTTCCGGATTCCGCGCAACGTGCTCACCATCTGCGTGGGCAAGTCCACCTACGCGCGGTGCGGCATCATCACCAACGTCACGCCGTTCGAGCCGGAGTGGGAAGGGTTCGTCACGCTCGAAATCAGCAACACCACTCCCCTTCCGGCCCGGGTGTACGCGAACGAAGGCATCTGCCAGGTGCTCTTCTTCGAGGCGGACGCGGACGACGAGTGCGAGGTCAGTTACAAGGACAAGGCCGGCAAGTACCAGGGCCAGGTGGGCGTCACCCTGCCCCGGCTCTAGCGCCCCGGCGGCCTGAGCACGGCCAGGGCGCCCTCCACCAGCTGTGCCGCCCGGTCCGTCCGGGCGGCCAGGTCGTTCACCTCCCCGATCGCCAATCCCTCGTTCTTGTCTTCGATCGCGTCCGCGATCCCGGGCAAGCCTACCGCGCCATACCCATCGTTTCGGCCCGGAGCAAACAGCAGATTCCTGTAAAAGGGCCGGCCCTGGAGCCCCTCGGGGCGGACAAACGCCTGTTCAACCTGGCGCAGCGAATCATTCGCGTCGGCGAATGCAGCGGGCAGGGGTGCGCGCCCAACCTTGGCTGCCTGGAACTGGAGCAGTCGTTGGTTGAGCCCGTCGCCCGCGCGGGTCAGGCGTGCCACCGCGCTGTCCAGCCCGGCCCACCCGATGGCAGACATGCCGGCACGCGTGGCCTCGGCGCGGCGGGTGCCGACCAGCCGCCCCAGCATCCGGCCGAATTCCTCGTAGTCGTACGGCAGGAGGTCGGCGTTGGCCAGTCGCGTGAGCCCGGCCGCTGTCATCCGCGCCGCCGCCGCGTGGCTCAGGTAGCCGGGATCCCCGAAACGATCCATCCAGTTGTAGGTGTCGTAGGCCGAGTGGTAGACCCCGTAGCGCCCGCCGAACCCAAACTCGAAGGAGGGGATGCCCAGCACGTTGTAGAACCCGGCGAAGTCGCTGCCGCCGCCCAGGTCGCCGATCGGGGGCTGGACCGAGTCGGCGACCCTGGCGTCGCGACGCCACGCCTGGTACACCGAGATGGATTCCCCAGGCTGGCGTGTCACCTCCGCCAGGTCGCGGATGAGGCTCCACAGCGATGCCGTGCCGCCGGCGTGAAAGACCCGACCGTTGGCGCTGACGTCGAGGTTGAGGTAGGCCACCGTGTTGTTGCGCAGCGTGTCGGCCATCAACTCCACCTGCTCGATGGAACCGACGAGCCCCCATTCCTCGCCATCCCAGCTCGCGAGCATGATGGTCCGCTTCGGCCGGTACCCGGCGGCGGCCGCGCGGCCGATCGCGCGGCCGGCCTCCAGGATAGTCGACACGCCGCTCACGTTGTCCGCCGCTCCCGGCCCCCACGCGTCCCGGTGCCCGCCGGCAAGCACCCACCGGTCGGGCCACGTGGTGCCCCGCATGACCGCGACGGTGTTGGTGATCGTCTTGTACGCCCGGTCCCCCCGCTCGGCCCAGACCGCCATCCGCACCACGACTTCGCCCTGACCGACGCGGTAGCGGAACGGCAACCCGCCCTGCCAGGACTGTGGCACCTCGGGGCCGGCCAGGGCCTGCAGCATCACCTGTGCGTTTCGATAGCCGAGCGGGACGACCGGGATTCGGGGTCCGGGAATGGAGTCCTGCGGCAGCCGCCGGGCGTCCGGCGTCGAGGCCCAGCCGGGAGTGGACTGGTCACCGCGCGCTTCGATCCCGAGGCTGCCGCGCTGTGGCGCGTCGGGATGGCGCATCGGCCCGTTCGGATAGGTGAGCCCCAGGAAGAAGCCGTCGTCCTGCGGGTCCGAATACAGGAGGAGGCCCGCGGCGCCGTGCGCTTCCGCCTCCCGCGCCTTGACGCCGCGGTGCGAGCGTCCGTACCGCGCCAGCACCACCCGTCCCTTGACCGTCGCGCCCATGGAGTCGAGGAGCGCGTAGTCCGCGGGAAGGCCGTAGTTCACGTACACCACGCCGCCGGTCACGTCGCCGATACCGCTGTAGCCATTCATGGCCGGCCAGATCCCGCCCTGGGTGGCCAGGTCCTCGCGGATCGGAGGCTCCTGCAGGTTGAAGCGCTTGGGGGACGGCTTGAGCAGCTCCACCAGCGCGGAGTCCTGGAAGGGGATGTACACCCGGAACGACAGGCGCAGCGTGTCGAAGCCAGCCTGCGCGAGCTGCTGGAGCACATAGGCCGCCGTACGGGCCTGGGCCGGCGTGCCGGCCACGTGGGGCACCGCACTCAGCCGGCGCGAGTCCTCGCGCACCGTCGCCGCGCGCACCAGCGTATCGAGGGTTCGCTCGAGCGCCTGCTGGCGCACGGCATTGGCGGGCGCAAACCCCGGCATTTGCTGGGCGGCCAGGGCGCCGGGCGAGCAGAGCGCAACGATCATGGCCAGGCGGAAACGGATCATGCGCTCTTCCCGTAGGTGGGTGAGGCGGAAATATCGACCCGCCCCTTGCCCCCGACAACCTCATCTCGTGGAGCGTCCCGTGCGCGCAGGCCTGATCGCGATCCTCTCCCTCCTCGCCGCCCCGCTCGCGGCACAGGATTCCGCCGCCGCACCGAAGCGCGTGCCCCCGCCCACCACCGACCTCTCCCCCTTCCGGCGGCTCGACCTCCCGACGCCGACCACGATCCGCACGGGCAGCGGCATGCCGGGCCGCAACTACTGGCAGCAGCGGGCCGACTACGTGATCCGCGCGAGCCTCGACACGGTGTCCCGCCGGCTGACCGGCGAGGAGCGGATCACCTACACCAACCGCTCGGCCGACACGCTGCGCTACGTCTGGCTGCAACTCGACCAGAACGTGTTCAGCCAGTCGAGCCGGGGCACGGCCATCATGCCGCCCAACACCCGGTTCGGACCCCGTGGCGCGGACGGGGGCATGACCCTCACCCGCGTGGCCGTCGGTGCCCCGGCCGGCACGGGCCGCCCCGCCCGCCCGGCGGCGGAGGCAGCGCACCAGGTCAACGGCACCATGATGCGCGTCGACCTGCCGCGGCCGCTGCCTCCCAGCGACCGGATCCACCTCGAGATCGCCTGGTCGTTCCCGTTCGACACCAGCATTACCAACCGGATGGGGATCGAACTGGTGGACGGCAGCTACGTGTATGAAGTGGCGCAGTGGTACCCGCGGATGGCGGTGTACGACGACGTGCGGGGATGGAACACCGAGCAGTACCTCGGCCAGGGGGAGTTCTACCTGGAGTACGGCAGCTTCGATGTGAGCGTGACGCTGCCGGCCGACATGCTGGTGGGCGCCACCGGCGTGCTGCAGAACCCCGCCGAGGTGCTGACGCCCACGCAGCGCGCCCGGCTCGCCCAGGCGCGCGGCAGCGAAACGACGATCATCATCCGGGGAAAGGACGAGGTCGGCAACCCGGCGTCCCGGCCCCGTCCGGCGTCAGGCGTGCTCACCTGGCGGTTCCACGCCGACAGCGTGCGAGACTTCGCCTGGGCGGCGGCGCGGCACTTCGTCTGGGACGCGGTCAGCGTCAACGGCGGCAAGACGCTCGCGCAGAGCCTCTACCCCCCGTCGGCGGATTCGATCTGGAACCAGTCGAGCCAGTACGCAAAGGCCGCCATCGAGGCCTACTCGAAGCAGTGGTTCCCCTACCCGTACCCCGTGGCCACGAACGTGAACGGGCCCGAGGGCGGGATGGAGTACCCGATGATCGTCTTCTGCGGCAACCGCACGAACGCGCAGGCGCTGTACAGCGTGACCGACCACGAGTTCGGCCACACCTGGTTCCCGATGATCGTCGGGAACAATGAGCGGCTGTATCCGTGGATGGATGAGGGCTTCAATACCTTCATGAACTACTACAACTGGAAGCTGCGCTATCCCGACGCCCCGAACCGGCGCGGCAACGCCCAGGCCTACGTCGGGTACGCGCTCTCGGGCCGTGAAGTCCCGATCATGACCTCCGCCGACCGCACCCCCGGCCCGCTGCTCGGACACGCCGCGTACAACAAGCCCGGCCTCGGTCTCATCATCCTGCGCGACCAGGTCCTCGGCCCGGACCGGTTCGATCCGGCCTTTCGGGAGTACATCCGCCGGTGGGCGTACAAGCACCCCACGCCCTCCGACTTCTTCCGCACCATGGAGGACGGCGTCGGGGAGGACTTGAGCTGGTTCTGGCGGGCCTGGTTCTACACCACCGAGACCCTCGACCAGGCGGTGGACTCGATCAAGGTGGTGGACCGCCAGGGCGCGCCCCAGTCTCGCATTTACCTGGAAAACGTCGGCCCGATGGTCATGCCGGTGGACCTGACGCTCTACTTTGAGGGCGCACCGCCGGAATCGCGCCGGCTGCCGGTCGAGATCTGGTACGGCGGCAAGAGCTACATCCTTGCCGTCCCCGGCCGGCGGGTGGTTGGCGTGGTCGTCGACCCCGCGCAGGTGTTCCCCGACGTGAACCGGAGCAACAATCAGGCGGGCCAGATCCCGACGCCGACGCCCTGAGCCGCCGTTGGAGCGGCAGGCAACAAGAACGGGGAGGCGACTGGGCGCCTCCCCGTTCTCGCATCCACGTCCACCGGCCGCGTTCAGGGCGCCCGCAGCTGCCAGAGGCCGCTCAGCATGTCGCTCGCGTAGACCGACCCGTTGTGGAGCATGACGCCCCACGTGAAGGTGTTCCCATTTCCGCCCGGGGCGATGCGCGAGATTTCGCGGTCGGCGAGGTCGCCCGCCAGGGTGCCCGACACGTCCAGCGCCACGACCCCGGCGTTGTAGTACGCGGCGTAGAGGATCTGGCGCGGTTCGTCCATCCAGAAGTTGTGGGTCCCGGCTCCGTCAAGGTGATACGACGCCACCTCGACCGGGCTGGCAAGATTCGACACGTCCACAACATGGATATCTCCCGAGGAGGAGGCCCCGACGATGCCGGGACCCTCCTGGCCCACAAACAGGTACCGCTTCTCGTTGGTGACCGGGTTGTGGAACCACCACGCGTTGTGGACCTCGCCACCCGCAGTCGCGATGGTGGACACCAGCTGCGGCGACTGCGGCGTGCCGCCGGCCACGCCATTCCCCACATCGTAGATCCGGACCCCGGTGTTCCAGGCGCACACGAACGCCAGCCCGTCTCGGACGAAGGTGTCGTGGTGTCCGTAATTGGCCGGGACGGGGACCGTGGTGACGGGCGCGATCGGCGTCGGCGACTGGGCATCGACTTCGAAGATCATCAGCGCGGGATTGGCGGGGTTCTTGGCGGCAAAGACGTACGTCTTGCCCCCGATGTATCCGAAGGTGGCGGTGTGGAGCCCGGTCCCGACGAGGTAATTCGCGATGTACGCAGGGTGCCCGGCGTTGGCGAGGCTGTAGAGGTGCAGTCCCATGCCATTGCCGTTCTCGGCACTGAAGATGAGCAGAGTCCCATCACGGCTCACCTCCACATCGCTGACGGTCCCGATGTTGCCCGTGAGGATGGAGTCCACGACCGTCGGCGCGCCGGACGCATCCAGGTGCCAGACCTTGAGAGTATTTCCCTGGGCCTGGCGGAAACCCCAGGTGCCGGTATAGGCGTAATCGCCATGGACCCACAGATCGGAGGTGTAACGCTCGGGAACGTTGTTGCCCCCGGCGAGGATGGTGAACAGGCTCGGCTCGCTGTCCGGACTCCCGGGGTCCGATCCGCCACAGGCCGCGAGCACCAGCAGCGCGAGGGTGCCGTGCGCCGTTGTCCGAAAAGAAGTCGTCATCATCGTGGTCTCAATGCTGATGTGAGGGCGCGGGCTGCGCCAGTGCGTCTTCGGCCACGCCATACCGACCCATCATGTGTGAGAACGCCGTGCGGCCGAGGCCGACGGTGACGCCGAGGCTGAGCCCCCAGAAGTCGGTCCCCTGGTACCAGTTCTCCACGTCGAACACGCCGGGGCCGCTGTTGGCTGCCGAGATGTAGGAGGCCTCCACGAACGGACGAAGGCGGACCGCTCCGCCGGCCGCGAGCAGGTCTCGCCCTGCCCCGACGGTATTGAGCGTCCAGCGCGTGGTGCCGAGAATGGAGTTCTCCAGGTGCGGTCGGACGCTTCTCGTGGGCTGACCCAGGATTCGTTCCTCCTCAGGCCGCTCGGTCCGCTCGAACTGGTAGTAGAGCTGTGTGGCGCCCAATGTCCACGAGGCCTCCGCCAGGACGGAGTGGAACACGAAGAGGCCGTTGCCTTCCTCGGTCTCCGCCCATTCCACCAGCGCATAGAAGGGGTGACCGCCCAGCGGGCGGGTCCACTGCCCCGACGCGTGCCACTTGTACTGGTTGAGCCCCGCGCCCGCCCGGTGCTCCGGCGAGTGCACCATGGCATAGGACGCCTCGACCTGCAGCCCCCGCACAGGAAACACGGTGAGCCGGGCGGACCAGGAATCACCAAACCGGCTGAAATTGGGCGACTGTTCCGGGTACTCCGGCTCGTCGCCGTTGAAGAGCGACGCCTCGGCCATCACCGGGCCCACGTGCGCCCCGCCGGTCAGGACGGCCCGCTCGAGAATCTGGCTCCAGTGGTGATTCACCGGATACCGGAGGGTGAGGCGGTTGGCGGGGTCATCGCTGCCGAAGGCCGCGAAGCCCTTGCCGGCGCTGAGCGACAGGTCTGCGCCGCCGAGCCGCCCCACCCCAGACACCATGAGTTCATGGATGACCGTGTGCGGATGGCGCCGGTCCACGAATCCCTCTCCCCAGGCCGCGATGGTGAGCTCACCGTCAGGAATGGTCCACGCCTCGAAGTCGACGGTCGTGGTGACCCGGAGATGCCGGTCGTAGGCGGTGGCGTGTGACATGAGCATCGGCTGCACCACCTGCACCGAGGTCAGATCGCCGCCCAGCGGTTCCCGGCTGGCGTAGGTGCCGGCGAGAATGCCGCGGCCGGCGATGGTGGCGGAGGGCGAACCGCCCTGCCCGCGCACGGTGGCGGGCAGGGCGGCGAACGACACCAGCAGCAGGAAGGCCCTGCGGATCAGGGCGCGCCCGCCGCCGCCGACTCGCCCCGCTCGCGGAGGGCGGCCACGCGAAAGTCGCGGTTCATCCGGGCGATGGTCTCCAGGCTGATGCCCTTGGGGCAGGCCTCGGTGCACTCGCCGTAATTGGTGCAGCCGCCAAACCCCTCGAGGTCCATCTGGGTCACCATGCCGAGTGCGCGCCGGTCGCGCTCCGGCTGGCCCTGCGGCAGGAGGCCGAGGTGGGCCACCTTGGCCGCGGTGAACAGCATGGCGGAGGCGTTCGGGCAGGCGGCCACGCAGGCGCCGCATCCGATGCACTGGGCGGCATCCATCGCGCGGTCGGAGTCCTGCTTGGGCACCAGGATCGCGTGGGCGTCGGGCGCGTTGCCGGTGGCAATGCTGATGTACCCGCCGGCCTGCATGATCCGATCGAAGGCGGACCGGTCCACCACGAGGTCCTTCAGCACCGGGAAGGCACGGGCCCGCCAGGGCTCCACGACCACGTCATCGCCGTCCCGGAAGCTCCGCATGTGCAGCTGGCAGGTGGCGGTGCCGGCCATCGGGCCGTGCGCCACGCCGTTGATCATGACGCCGCAGGAGCCGCAGATGCCCTCCCGGCAGTCGTGGTCGAAGGCGATCGGCGACTGGCCCTTGCCGATCAGCTCCTCGTTGACCACGTCGAGCATTTCGAGGAACGACATGTCGGGACTGATGTCCCGGGCCTCGTACCGCTCGAGGCGGCCGGGGGTGCCCGCGTCCGGCTGGCGCCACACGTGCAGGGTCAGGTTCATTACTTGTAGCTCCGCGTGGCCAGCTGGACGTTTTCGTACTCGAGCGGTTCCTTGTGGAGCACCGGCGGCTTGCCGTCGCCCGCGTATTCCCAGGCCGCCACGTACGCGAAGCGGGCATCGTCGCGCTTCGCCTCCCCGTCGACCTGGTATTCCGTGCGGAAGTGACCGCCGCAGGACTCCTCGCGCTCCAGCGCGTCACGGCACATCAGCTCCGCGAACTCCATGAAGTCGGCCACCCGACCCGCCTTTTCGAGCGACTGGTTGAGTTCGTCGCCGGTGCCGAGGACCTTCACGTCGCGCCAGAACTCGGCGCGCAGCTCGGGAATCCGGGCCAGCGCGGTGCGGAGCCCCTCGGCGTTCCGGGCCATCCCGCAGTGCTCCCAGAGCAGCTTGCCCAGCTCGCGGTGGAAGGAATCCACCGTCCGGGTCCCCTGCACCGCCAGCAGCCTGCTCACCCGGTCGTTGACCTGGGTCACCACCGCGCGGGCCTCGGCGTGCGACGCGTCCACCGCAGGGAACTTGTGGGTCGCGAGGTAGTTCCCGATGGTGTACGGCAGCACGAAGTAGCCGTCGGCCAGGCCCTGCATCAGCGCGCTGGCGCCCAACCTGTTGGCGCCATGATCAGAGAAGTTGGCCTCGCCGATGACGAACAGCCCCGGGATGGTGCCCATCAGGTTGTAGTCCACCCAGAGCCCGCCCATGGTGTAGTGGACCGCCGGGTAGATGCGCATCGGCACGTGGTACGGGTCCTCGTCGGTGATCCGCTGGTACATCTCGAAGAGGTTGCCGTACCGTTCCCGGATGGTGTCCTCGCCGAGGCGGGCAATCGCGTCGGCGAAGTCCAAGTACACGCCGCGGCCACCGGGACCCACACCGCGGCCGTCGTCGCAGGCCTCCTTGGCGGCCCGGGAGGCGATGTCGCGCGGGGAGAGGTTGCCGAAGCTGGGGTACTTCCGCTCGAGGTAGTAGTCGCGCTCGGCTTCCGGAATGTCACCCGGCGCCCGGGTGTCGCCCTTCTTCTTCGGCACCCAGACACGGCCATCGTTGCGCAGCGACTCGCTCATCAGGGTCAGCTTCGACTGGTGCTCTCCCGCCACCGGGATGCAGGTGGGGTGGATCTGCGTGAAGCAGGGGTTGGCGAAGGCCGCGCCGCGCTTGTAGGCGCGGTAGGTGGCGCTGACGTTGCAGCCCTTGGCGTTGGTCGAGAGGTAGAAGACGTTCCCGTAGCCGCCGGTGCCGAGCACCACGGCGTCGCCGAACCAGGTCTCGACCTTGCCGCTCACCAGGTCGCGGGTCACGATGCCCCGCGCCTGCCCGTCGATGACAATCAGGTCGAGCATCTCGGTGCGGGAGTGCATCGTCACGGTGCCGGCCGCCACCTGGCGCTCGAGGGCGCTGTAGGCGCCGAGGAGGAGCTGCTGGCCGGTCTGGCCCCGCGCGTAGAAGGTGCGCGACACCTGCGCCCCGCCGAACGAGCGGTTGGCCAGCAACCCGCCGTACTCTCGCGCGAACGGCACGCCCTGCGCCACGCATTGGTCGATGATGTTGACGCTGACCTGCGCCAGCCGGTACACGTTCGCCTCGCGGGCGCGGAAGTCACCACCCTTGACGGTGTCGTAGAACAGCCGCCAGACGCTGTCGCCGTCGTTGGGGTAGTTCTTGGCGGCGTTGATGCCGCCCTGCGCCGCGATGCTGTGCGCCCGGCGCGGCGTGTCCTGGAAGCAGAAACAGTGGACGTTGTAGCCCAGCTCGCCGAGCGTGGCCGCCGCGGAGCCGCCCGCGAGTCCGGACCCCACGATGAGGACGGTGTGCTTCCGCTTGTTGGCGGGGTTCACCAGCTTGAGCTCGAACTTGTGGCGCTCCCACTTGTCGGCCAGCGGGCCGGCCGGGACGTTGGACTTGAGCTCGATGCTCATCGCAGCATCCCCCCGAGAATGGCCGCCGGGATCGCGATGAACCCCAGCGACACGATGAGCGCCACCACCGTCGCCACGACCCGCCGCGCCCGGTCGAACCGGGGATGGTTCCAGCCCATCGTCTGGAAGAAGCTCCAGATGCCGTGCGTGAGGTGGGCCAGGAGCGCCAGCATCGCCACGATGTAGAACAGGGCCACCCACGGCACCTGGAAGGCGCTGGTCACGTTGCCGTAGACGTCGGTATGGCTGAGGACGAAGCCGGGGGTGATGCTGCCGGTGGTGAGGTGCAGCAGGTGGAACACGATGAACGCGAGGAGGAGAAACCCGCCCCAGCGCATCAGCCGCGAGGCAAGCGTGGCCGCCTGGGGCTCGCGCCGGGCGTAAGCCACCGGGCGGCTGGCGTTGTTGAGCCGGGTCAGGCTCAGCGCCGCCCAGACGTGCAGCCCGGCGGCGGCGAGCAGGCCGATCCGGACCGCCCAGAGCACCAGCATGCTGCTCTTGAGGAAGGCCGACCAGGCATTGAGGGGGCCGGGCCCGGCGAACACGAGCAGGTTGCCCGCCACATGCCCCACCAGGAACCCCACGAGCAGGATGCCGGTGGCGGCCATGATCACCTTCCGGCCGATCGTCGAGCGCGCGAACCCCGCCGGATCGTTCATCCGAGCGCCACCATCGTCTCGCGGACGGCCCCGGCGGAGGCGTGCAGTTCCTTCCGTTCGGCGTCGGTGAGGGTCACCTCGAGGATCGACTCCAAGCCGCCGCGGCCCAGCTTGCAGGGCACGCCGCAGAACACGTCCTTCAGGCCGTATTCGCCGGTGAGCCACGCCGAGCAGGGAAGAATCCGCTTCTTGTCGAGCGCGATGGCCTCGACCATCTGCACCGCGGCCGCGCTCGGTGCGTAATAGGCCGACCCGGTCTTGAGGAGGGCGACAATCTCCGCCCCGCCCTTCCGGGTCCGGTCCACGATCGCGTCGAGCTTGTCCTGGGCGATGAGCTGGGTGACGGGGATGCCGGACACCGTCGTGTAGGAGATGAGCGGCACCATTGTGTCGCCGTGGCCGCCGAGGACCATCGCCTGGATGTCTTCCACCGAGACGCTGAGCGCCTCCGCCAGGAAGGCGCGGTAGCGCGCCGTGTCGAGGACGCCGGCCATGCCGAGCACGCGCTCGCGCGGGAAGCCCGACTCCTTCATGGCCACGTAGCACATCACGTCGAGCGGGTTGGATACGACGACGATGATGCTCCTGGGGGCCACCCGCTTGATCTCGCGGGCCACCGACCCCACGATGCCGGCGTTGGTCTTGACCAGGTCGTCGCGGCTCATCCCCGGCTTCCGCGCGATGCCGGCGGTGACCACGAAGACCTCGGCGCCCGCCGCCTCCTCGTAGCCGTTGGAGCCGACCACCCGGGTGTCGAACCCCTCGATGGGGGCGGATTCCCACTGGTCGAGCCCCTTGCCCTGCGGCACGCCCTCCACGACATCGATCATGACGACGGTGCGGGCGAGGTTCTTCTCGGCGAGTCGCTGGGCGGCGGTGGCACCGACGTTGCCTGCGCCGACGACGGCAATCTTCTGCAGCATGAGTCTCGGAGTCCGGGGTCAGGGTTCGCTGTCTTGGAACCCGCGAAAGCTAAAGGCCCGATGGCCCCGCTCAAAGGGTGCGGGAGCTCAGCGCCGCCGGCGGGCGCGCTTTTTCCGGGCCGGCGCCGCGGGCGCCTCATCCGGCACCTCCTCGGGCACCGGCGCCCCGATCCTACGCAATCCTTCATACAACACGACGCTGACCGCGTTGCCGAGATTGAGGCTCCGCACCTCGCCGGGCATCGGGATGCGGAAACAGCGGTCGGGATGCTTCTCCAGGATCCGGGCAGGCATCCCGTCGGTCTCGTTGCCGAAGATCAGGACGCTGTTCCACGCGAACGGCGCCTCGGAAAGCGGCCGCGTCGCGTTGGCGGAGAAATAGAGGCACCGGTCGCGGGCAATCGCGTCCCGGAACTCGAACCAGTCGGGGTGAACCCAGAGATCCACCTTGTCCCAGTAGTCGAGTCCCGCTCGCTTCACCTCGCGGTCGTCGATCGAAAACCCCAGCGGCTCGATGAGGTGCAGCGGCGCGCCGGCGGCGGCGCAGAGCCGCGCAATGTTGCCGGTGTTGGGCGGAATCCGGGGCTCGATG
This sequence comes from Gemmatimonadales bacterium, assembly GCA_035429905.1. Classification (GTDB taxonomy): domain Bacteria; phylum Gemmatimonadota; class Gemmatimonadetes; order Gemmatimonadales; family GWC2-71-9; genus SPDF01. Next base: position 7,179 of record DAOMFQ010000009.1, on the reverse strand, counting down.
AGGGCGACGTGTAGGGCCATGGATGCGGGGCTCCGAATTCTCCGGCGGGGTCAGCCGCCGCGGGTGTGCATCTCGCGCCGGGGATCGGCGCGCAGCGATTCAACCTGGTAGAGCGCCCCGCGGGCCGGCACGCTGAGCCGTTCCTCCGCCCCGCGGTCGGTCCGGGCGGCCCAGGTGTCCCGGACCAGCGCGCGGAGCGAGGCGTCCTCCGCGCCCGAGCGCAGCGCGTCGCGCAGGTCGATGCCATCGGTCGCGTAGAGACAAAGGAACCAGGTGCCGTCGGCGGTCAGGCGGCTGCGGTCGCAATCGCGGCAGAAGGGCGCGGTGGTGGAGGCGATGACGCCGAAGGTGGTGCCGTCGGCCAGGCGGAAGCGCTCCGCCGGCGCGGCGGCGCGAGCCGGGAGCGGTTCGACCGGCCCGAATTCCCGCTCGATCAGTGCGAGGATCTCGGCCTGGGGCACGACCTGCTCGCGCGACCACCGGGTGGCCCCGCCAACGTCCATGTACTCGATGAACCGGACCTCGACTCCCGCCCCGCGGGCGTACCTGAGCAGGGGGAGCACCTCGTCGTCGTTGAACCCACGGATGACCACCGCGTTCAGCTTGACACTGGCGAACCCGGCGGACACCGCCGCGGCAACGCCCGCCAGCACGTCGGCATGCCGATCGGTCCGCGCAAACTCCACCATTCGCTCCGGGCGGAGGGTGTCGAGGCTCACGGTGACCCGGCCCAGCCCGGCCGCACGGAGCGCGGCGGCCTGGCCGGCCAGGAGGATCCCGTTCGTGGTGAGCGCCAGATCGCGCACCCCCTCGACGGCGGCGAGCTTCCGGACCAGCTCGGCGAGGTCGTGGCGGAGGAGGGGCTCGCCCCCCGTGAGCCGGACCTTGCCCGCACCAAGCCCGGCGAAGACCCCGGCCAGGCGCGTGATCTCCTCAAAGGAGAGGATGGAGGCCCGCGGGAGCCAGCGATACTCCTCCTCGGGCATGCAGTAACGGCACCGCATGTTGCAGCGATCGGTTACCGAAATCCGGAGGCTGCCGAGCGGTCGGCCGAAATGATCCGACGGAGTGAGAGAGGTCACGGAGCTCACGGCGCGCCGCCCCTGTCCTGGGCGGCGTTGACCCATTCGAGTCCGCCGTCCACGAAGTGTTCCCGCTTCCAGATCGGGACCCGGCGCTTCAGTTCCTCGATGACATGCCGGCAGGCCGCAAACGCCTCGTCCCGATGTGCCCCCGCAGCCACCACCACCACCGCCGCCTCGCCCACCTCGAGCGTGCCGAGCCGGTGCTCGAGCACAACTCGCACGGGCCAACGGGCTTCCGCCTCCCTCACGATCCGGCCGCACTCCGCTTCCGCCATCTCGGGGTACGCCGAGTACTCCAACCGCGTCACAGCCCTGCCCTGGTGCTCGGACCGGACCACGCCGACAAAGGCGGCGATCCCGCCGCGTTCCGGAGTGAGGACCGCCGCGATGAGCCGTGAGGTGTCCAGGGCCGACTCGGTGAGGTAGGTCACGTCATCCTCCCGCCAGCGGAGGAAGCACGGCGACCTCGTCTCCGTCCCGAAGATGATGGCCGGGAAGCACATGCGAGAGGTTCACCGCACACATGAGCCGCTCGGGAAGCGAGGCAGCGCCCGCAACCTGGCGGCGAAACTCGGAGAGCAGGTCGGCCACGGTGGCATCGGTGGGCAACGAGATTTCCACACGCGAGCGCCCGACCGCCTCGGCATACTGCGCGAAGAGCAGGATCGTCACCCTGGTGGGACCGGTCAACGAGGGCATGGGCAATGAGTTAGGCGACCTGTGAAAATAGACAGGGCCGCGCGTCGGCGCGGCCCTGCTGCAACGGGGCTCGGCGCCCGCTATTCGTCGTCGTCGGCGCCACCGGAGGAAACGACGTCTGCATCCTCTGCCACCAGCGACCGCAACTCCTTGCTGGGCTTGAACACAGGCACCGGACGAGCAGCCACTTCCACCGGGTCACCGGTCCGTGGATTCCGCGCCATCCGCGTCTTGCGACGACGAATCTTGAAGGTGCCAAACCCTCGCACCTCGATGTTGTGCTGGTCCTTGAGTGCCGCCTTGACGGCGTCAAGGAACGCGTCAACCACGCGCGCACAGTCTTTCTTCGAGATCATCGGCCCGGCAGTGCGGGCGATCGACGCGGTCACCTGCTCGACGAGGTCGGCCTTGGTCATGCATCCCCCAGGAGGGTCTCATGAGGCGGGCGTTGAGTACACGCCGGACAGGCCGATAATATGGGCTTACCTGTTGTCTGTCAATGGGTTGGCGGTCAGCCGGGGGTCTGGACCTGCATGGACCTGACAAACTCGGCAAAGTGCGGGTAGGCATCGTGCGGCCCGGGAGCCGCCTCGGGATGGTACTGAACTGCGAACACCGGGAGGGTCCGGTGCCGCAGCCCCTCGACCGTCCCATCGTTCAAATTGAGGTGCGTGACGACCAGGTCGGGCGCCCCGGGCACCCCCTCGGCACCCCCCTCGACCGCGAAGCCGTGATTCTGGGTCGTGATCAGGACCCGGCCGTCGGCCAGCTCCTTGACCGGGTGGTTTCCGCCCCGGTGGCCGTAGGGGAGCTTGACCGTGCGACCCCCGAACGCGAGCCCCAAGAGCTGATGCCCCAAGCAGATACCGAACATCGGGAGGCCGCCCTCGGCCAGCGTTCGGAGCACCGGCAGGGCGTAGGTGACCGCCGCGGGATCCCCGGGTCCGTTGGACAGGAAGACGCCGTCCGGGCCCAAGGCAAGGACCTGTTCGGCGGTCGTGGTGGCCGGAACGACCGTCACACGGCACCCAGCTCCCTCGAGCATCTCCACGATGTTCCGCTTCATCCCAAAATCGAAGGCCACGACGTGCGGACCCTCGGTTCCCCGCTCATAGGGAGCGTCCACGGTGGCCCGGGAGGCGAGGTCCAACCCCTCCATGCCGGCGGACTTAAGGAGCGCCTGACGGATCGCTTCGGTGGGAGCCGAGCCCTCGGCGATGACGCCGCGCATGGCGCCCCGGGACCGGATGTGGCGGGTGAGCCGGCGGGTATCCACCCCGGACAGGATGGGCACCTCGTAGTGCGCGAGCCAGGCATCGAGTGAGTCGGTGGCTCGCCAGTTCGAATGGTGCCGGGCCAGTTCGCGGACCACGACCCCGGACACCTGTGGCTTGCCGGACTCCATGTCCTCGGTGTTGACGCCGTAGTTGCCGATCATCGGCGCCGTCATGACGACGATCTGCCCGAGATAGCTCGGATCGGTGAAGGTTTCCTGGTAGCCTGTGAGGTTGGTGGTGAACACCACCTCGCCGAACGCGGGCGGGATCGGGCGGTCGACGGCGCCGGAGAACCAGGTGCCGTCCTCCAGCAATACAAAAGCGGGGCGGCCGGTCATCCGGCCACCCCGCCCAGAGTCAGGATCGGCGTCATTACGGCTGCGGCTGGGGCTGGGGCGGCGGCGCCGAGGGAGTGCCGGCCGCTGGTGCCGTCGTGGCCGGCGCGGGTTCGGTGCCACCGAGCGGAAGCGCCGACGACGGCGCGGGAGCCTGGGTCTGTTGCTGCTGGAGGAGCCGCTCCACGTCCGTCACCGCCGCGCCCCGACCCGCCGAGATCACGGAGAGGACCAGCGAGAGGACGAGAAAGGCGCCGCCGAGCCACCAGGTGGACCGGGTCAGGATGGTCACCGCCTGCCGACCACCGACGAAGCTCTCGGTGCCCCCGCCGCCGCCGAGCGAAGCGAGGCCGCCGCCCTGCCCCGCCTGGAGCAGCACGACCACCGAGAGCAGGAGCGCATCCAGAATCAACAGCGTCAAGATGAAGCCGTACATGCCTGTTTCCGTTGTGAGACAGTCTGAAACAATAATCGGGCGACGCCGGACGGGTCAACCGCCGAGCCCCACGATTTCGGTCCAGCCGTCGGGGTCGAGGCTCGCTCCACCCACCAGGACACCGTCGATCTCCGGCTGGGCCAGCAGGCTCAGCGCGTTCTTGGTGTTGACGCTGCCGCCGTACAGCACCGGGATCCGGCCGACGGCCCCCATCCTCTCCAGGTCGGCCCGAATGACGGTGTGCACCTTGGCGGCGTCCTCGGGCGTGGCATTCCTCCCCGTGCCGATGGCCCACACCGGCTCGTACGCCACCACCAGTCGCGCGAGATCGCCGGGGGCAACGCCCTCCAATCCGGCCCGCAGCTGCCGGAGCACGACCCCCTCGGTCCGCCCGCCCTCGCGCTCTTCCAGCTGTTCCCCGACGCAGAGGAAGGGCGTCAGCCCCGCCGCGAGGAGCGCGCGGACCTTCTTCCCGGCCTCCTCCTCGGTTTCGCCGAACACGTGCCGGCGTTCGGAATGCCCCACCAGCGCGCCCACCGCGCCCGCGCCGCGGGCCAGCGGAATCGAGGTGGCGCCGGTGAAGGCGCCTTTCGGTTCCCAGTGGACGTCCTGCGCCCCGACCCGGATGTCGGAGCGCCCGCCAAACGCCGTGGCCGCCGACTGGATGGACACCGCCGGCGGAAAGAACCAGAGCGTGCGCCCCGGCACGGGAGCCGTGGCGCCAAGGAAGCGCTCGGCGTAGCCCCGGGCTTCCGCGGGGTCCACCTGCATCTTCCAGTTGGCGGCGAACAGCAATGGGCGCATCGACTACTTCTTCGCGACCGGGCGCAGGTGCAGGTCCTGGAAGTCGAAGCTGAAGTCGACCTCAGGCGAGGCGGGCTTCATCGTGGCGCCCGCCACCTTCCCGTCCTCGTCGAGCGTGAAGGTCACGAAGGCGTCGGCGCGGAGCTCGCGGTCGCGCCACTTCACGAGGAATGTGTTGTACTGCCAGTGCGAGAGGTCGCCGAGGAGCGACGGCGTGTGGTCGAACTGCATCACGAGCCCGTTGCCTTGCATGGAGACGGTGATGGTGCCGTACCAGGGATCCTCATACGTGGCTGCATACCGCTCGAGCGGAAGCGAGGGCCGCGAGGCGGTGTCGCGCGCGGCCACGGTGGCCCGGTTCTCCGCCGCGTTCACGGAGTCCGCCCACGCCATGCGGCGCGTGTACCCGCCGAGCCAGTCGAAGGGCGGCGCGTTGAGGTAGTAGTCCAGCACCCGGAGGCCGATGGCCTGGAATGCCGCGCCCGATTCCTGGTTGGTCAGCACCACGACGCCGACCTTCTGGTTGGGGAGCATCATCAGGAGCGAGACGTACCCCGGGAGCCCGCCGGTGTGGGTCACGAGCTTCTGCCCGCGGTAGTCCCGCAGGAAGAACCCGAGCCCGTAGCCCTGAAAGTTGGAACCCCAAGGTGAGAGTTCCAACGGGGCCGGCCCGGCGCCCAGGGGGGTCACCACGCTCCACTGCGCCCGCGTGGTGCGCTGCTGCCAAAGCCGCTTGTCGCCCACGCGGCCGGAATCGAGCTGCGCGATCATCCAGCGCGCCATGTCGTTGGCCCCGGCATTGATGCCGCCGGCGGGGTCGGTATTCGGATCGGAGAACGGCTTCACCGGCCGGACGACACCGTCCACCTTCGCGTGCGTCGCCGCCACGTTGCCGTGCACGTCGCTGGCGGCGGCGTGGGTGGTGGTGGCCTCGCGCATGCCGACCGGCCGGATGATCCGGTTGGTAACGAAATCGGACCAGCTCTCCCCGGAAACCGCCGTGATCAACTGCCCGGCCACCAGGTAGAGGACGTTGTCGTAGGCGTAGGCGCTCCGGAAACTCGTGGCCGGCTCGATGTAGCGGAGCCGGCGCATGATCTCCTGCGGGGTGTACGTGGAGGGCGGCCACCAGAGGAGGTCGCCGGCACCGAGGCCGAGCCCGCTTCGGTGTACCAGCAGGTCGCGCACGGTGATCTGCCGGGTGACCCACGAGTCCCACATCATGAATTGCGGGAGGTAGTTCACCACGGGCGCGTCCCAGTCGAGCTTGCCCTCCTCCACCAGCATGCCGAGCGCGAGCGCGGTGAACGCCTTGGTGTTGGAGGCGATGCCGAAGCGGGTGTCGGCGTCCACCTTGTCGGGCGACCCGAGCCGTTTGACGCCGTAGCCCTTCGCGAGCACCACCTGGCCATCCTTGACGATCGCGATGCCCATGCCCGGCACCTCGAACTGCTTCATGACGGCCGCCACATAGGCGTCGAAGTCCGGCGGGGGCGTGGCGGGCCTGGCCTGGGCCGCGAGCGCGGCGGGGAACAGGCAGGCGGCAGCGATCCAACGGGCAACGCGCATACGAACCTCAGCTTTCGTCGAGGGCGGCAACACCGGGCAGCACTTTGCCCTCGAGGAACTCGAGGGAGGCGCCGCCACCAGTCGAGACGTGCGTCATGCGGTCGGCGAGGCCGGCGGCGCCGACCGCCGCCGCGGAATCCCCTCCACCCACCACCGTGATGGTGCCGGCGTCGGTGGCGCGGGCCATGGCGTGCGCCACCGCGAGGGTCCCATGGTCGAACGGGGGCGTCTCGAAGACGCCCATCGGCCCGTTCCACACCACGGTGCCCGCCTCCGTAATCCGCCGGCCGAACTCGGCCTCCGTGGCGGGGTCCACGTCGAACATGGCCCAGCCAGCGGGGATCGCGTCGCGCGGGACAGTCCGCGTCTCGGCGGCACCGTCGAGCTTCTGGGCCACCACGGCGCCGAGCGGAAGCACCAGCTTCTTCCCCGCCCTGGCCAGCAGGCCGGCGGCCATCTCCACCCGATCGGCTTCCACCAGCGAGGTGCCGACCTCGAGGCCCATCGCCTTGAAGAAGGTGCACGCCATGGCGCCGCCGACGAGGATGGCGTCCACCGTGGGAAGCAGCGCCTCGATCAGGTCGATCTTGCCCGAAATCTTGGCGCCGCCCATGACCGCCACGAAGGGACGCTTTGGCGTGCTGAGCGCCTGCCCGAGGTATTGCAGTTCCTTCTCCATCAGGAACCCGGACACCGCCGGCTTGAGCAGCCGCGCCACGCCTTCGGTGCTGGCGTGCGCCCGGTGCGCGGAACCGAAGGCGTCATTGACGTAGAGGTCGCCCAGGGCCGCGAAGCGGGCCGCGAGCTCAGGGTCGTTCGCTTCCTCGCCGGGATAGAAGCGGGTGTTTTCGGCGAGCGCGATTCCGCCGCGCGGCATGTGGCGCGTCGTGGCGACCGCTGCGGCAGAAGTGAGATCGCGCAGCAAGGTGAACGGGGGGGCGAGAAGCAATTGCTGGGCGTGATGTTACGGTTTA
>DAOMFQ010000008.1:0-21979 GCA_035429905.1 Gemmatimonadales bacterium | reverse complement strand
GAGGCCGCGCTGCTTGCAGTAGAAGATCTGGTCCTCGCCGATCTTCGACGTGGAGGCCTCGTGCTCGACCGAGGCGCTCGGGTGCTGCACGTCGATGTACGGGAAGGTGTGGGCCCCGCAGGCGTTCCCGATGAGCATCGAGTCGCACTGGGTGTAGTTCCGGGCCCCGATGGCCTTCGGGAGCATCTTGACCAGCCCGCGGTAGCTGTTCTGGCCCCGGCCGGCGGAGATGCCCTTGGAGATGATGGTGCTGCGGGTGTTCCGGCCCACGTGGATCATCTTGGTGCCGGTGTCCGCCTGCTGGCGGTTGTTCACCACGGCCACCGAGTAGAACTCGCCGATCGAGTCGTCGCCCTGGAGGATGACGCTGGGGTACTTCCACGTGATGGCGGAGCCGGTCTCGACCTGGGTCCAGGTGATGCGCGAGCGCGCCCCGGCGCACTTGCCCCGCTTGGTCACGAAATTGTAGATCCCGCCGCGCCCCTCGCTATCCCCCGCGTACCAGTTCTGCACCGTGCTGTACTTGATGGTGGCGCCCTCGAGGGCGACGAGCTCCACGACCGCGGCGTGCAGCTGGTTGGTGTCGCGCTTCGGGGCGGTGCAGCCCTCGAGGTAGCTCACCGTGGCGCCCTCGTCGGCCACGATCAGCGTGCGCTCGAACTGGCCCGTGTCGGCGGCGTTGATCCGGAAGTAGGTGGACAGCTCCATCGGGCAGGTGACGCCCTTCGGGATGTACACGAACGACCCGTCCGTGAAGACGGCGGCGTTGAGCGCGGCGAAGAAGTTGTCGCCGGCCGGCACCACACTGCCCAGGTACTTCTTGACCAGCTCGGGGTGCTCGCGCACGGCCTCGGAGAAGGAGCAGAAGATGACGCCGTGCTCCTTGAGCTTCTCCTTGAAGGTCGTGGCCACCGACACGCTGTCGAAGATGGCATCCACCGCCACGCCCGACAGGCGCTTCTGCTCGGACAGCGAAATGCCGAGCTTCTCGTAGGTGGCGAGCAGCTCGGGATCCACCTCGGCGAGCGAGCCCAGCGGCGCCGTCGTCTTGGGCGCCGAGTAGTAGATGATGTCCTGGTAGTCGATCGGCGGGTACTGCACGTTCGGCCAGTGGGGCTCGGTCATGTCGAGCCAGCGCCGGTAGGCCGCCAGCCGCCACTCGAGGAGGAACGCCGGCTCCTCCTTCTTGGCGGAGATGAGCCGGATGAGGTCCTCGTTCAGGCCGCGCGGCACCGTGTCGGTGGCGATGTCCGTCACGAAGCCGTACTTGTATTCCTGCTGGACGAGGGATTCGACGGGCGAGGTCATGCGCTGACTCCCGGGACCCGCTCGGGGCCCCCTGACGGCCGCCCGATCCCGATCGGGAGCGGTGGCGTGAACTGCACCTGGTATTCGCAGGCGGCGCACCCGTCGAGCACGTGGGCCCGGAGGTCCACGGAGGCCCCGAGGGCGGCGCTCAGGAACCGCTCTTCGGCCGCGCAGATTTCCGGGAAGCGCTCGGCCACCGCGCGGATGGCGCAGTTGTGCTCGGTGAGCGTTCCCCCTTCCGCCGACCCTTCCCACCCCGGCATGAACCCCTCCTCCTGGAGGAGCCGGGTCACCGCATCCAGCCGCCGCTCGGCCGGGAGCTGGACGAGGTCGGCCGGGAGCCGGTGGAGGAAGGCGGCGTACCGCGCCTCCAGCGCGCCGACGACCGCCTCGCGACCCTCGCGCTCCACCAGCGCCTCGAGCACCTCGGTCAGCGTCGCCTCGTAGCGGCGCGGAAAGACCTGCTCGCCCGCCGGCGAAAGGCGGTAGGCGAACACCGGAGCGCCGACGCCGCGCTGCTCCCGCTCGTACGCCAGCAGGCCGTCGAGTTCGAGTTCCTTGAGGTGATGCCGGATCGCGTTGAGTGATAGTCCGAGGCGGGCCGCAAGTTCCTTGGCCGTCAACCCAGGAACGAACTTGAGCTCCACGAGGATCGAGGCTCGTGGACCCTTGTAGCCGACCGGAAGGGCGGCGGAGGCACGGAGGTGGGCAATCGGCATCGCCATGACAAGAGAATCGTAGGCCTGGAAGTCGGGATTGTCAAGTTCGCGTGGCATTATTGGCGCGAATTCATAAACCGCTTGGCCACAAGTCATTACCGGACCCGAGCTGGCGCCAATTCCAGATCTACTGGCGCCAGGTTCGACGTGGTCGAGGCGAGAGGATGTTGGTCTTGCGCGAGAGCGCGGTACCGGGTGATGAGGCTGGCGTTGAGCGTCAGCAAGTCATTGCAATACAATGTGTAACACGATATAGGTAGCCAACACTACTACCTAATGGCAGGTTGGCCGACTCTTGTCATACCACGCTTCGAATGCAAGATTGCGTCATGACCATCCACCGCATCCGACTCCTCGGCGACCCGATTCTCCGCGCCCGCTGCGAGCCCATCACGAAGCCGCGCTCCACCGCCGTCCGCGTCATCCTCGACGACATGCGGGAAACGCTGCGCGACTGGCAGTCGCGGTTCGGGAGCGGCCGCGCGATTGCCGCGCCCCAGATCGGGGCGCCGGTCCGGATGATCTACGTCGAAATGGACAAGCCGTGGCCGCTGATCAATCCGGAAATCGTGGACATCGGCACTGACGACTTCACTGTCTGGGACGATTGCTTCTCCTTCCCCAACCTGATGGTGCAAGTGTCCCGGGCCTACCGGATCCGGGTGCACTACCAGGACATCAAGGGGGAGGAGCACGACATCGAGCTGGAAGGGGACCGCGCGGAATTGCTGCAGCACGAAATCGACCATCTGGACGGCGTGCTGGCAGTGGACCGGCCGCACGGGCTCGATCCGTTCTGTCTGCGGGAGGAGTGGAATCGCCTGCACTCGGCGGCAGGCCGCTACGGCGAGCCCGAGCCCCGGCACGCCCACTACGCCACGCCGCTCACCGGGCTCATCTGACCGGCGCTAGAACCACCGCCCCAGCCGCACGTAGACGTTGTCGATGCCGGTGGTGGTGATCCCGTAGGCCGCCTGCACGTCGCCGATCGGCGTGTCGATCGCGAGCCCGCCCCGGACACCGCCAACCCAGTCGGTATCGGCGAACAACTCCCCGCCGTCGGCACTCCGTCCCGCCGCCACCAGGACTTCCCACCGCAACGGCCCCCGGATCGGGTGCGACGCGCCCAACCCCGCGAAGACCTCCTGGTCGCCGCGCAGTTGTTCGGTGGCCAGCCCCGGAAACCCGAGCGAGCCGCCCAGCGGAAACTGCTCCTGCAACGGGAGGTCCTCGCCCCACCCGAGGCGCATCATCGGCGTGATGCCCAGCTTCCCGAAATGGAAGAGGTACGAGGACGCGAGCCCGGCCCGACGGAAGGAGTTGGACCAGACGACCTCGGCGTGCGCCTGCCATGCGCCCCGCGGGCGATAGGCGGCCACCCGCACCCCGGCGCTCGAGCCGTCGGAGCCGGAGTCCCCGCCGACGGCGGCGGAGCCGTCGTCGCGCCACGACCGGCCGTCGAATCCGGCCGCGACCACCCACCCCGCGCGCATGCCCTCCTCGAGCCCCGCGAACACGACGCCCTCGCGGGTATCGGTGCGGCCGACGTTACTGCCATCGGCATCGTACAGCAGGATCGTCTCGTTCTCGACGTGGAGGGTGACTGTCGGCGCGAGCCACGAGCGCCCGCCTCCGAAATAGCGCCGCAGTCCCGCGGTGACATCGTTCTGCAAGGTCCCCACCCCGACCATCAGGCTCCCCTCGAGCGCACGTCCGAAGAGCCGCCGGTCGAGGTACATCAACCCGAGGCGACCGCCGAGGTCCCGGTCGTAGGCCAGGGTGACGCCCGCGAGCTTGGAGGGGGCCGGCTGGACCGCTGCCCGAAACGCCACCCGCTCGCCGTCCGGGGTCGGATGCAGCCAGAGTGAGGTGTAGGCCCCGAGCTGCGATACGGCGTCGATCTGCGTGGCAAGGAGCGGCAGGTCCAGCGGCTGGCCAGTGTGGAGTCCAAGGAATCGCTGCAGCACGTCGGCGTCGGTCGGAGCGCCCCCGCTGAGCGTGAAAGTCGACATCCGCAGGGAAAGTGCCCCGGAGGGCGCGGTGCCCCTCGGCAGGCAGGTTGCCGAGGCGAGTGCGCTATCCGCGCGCATGCGGCCGCGCCGCATGATGGAATCGGTCGTTTCGGGGGAGAAATCGAGGTTCCCGAATTCCCTTAGGTCCACGCGGATGGTCACATCGTCCGGCCCGGGAACCGCGGCGGGTTGCACGAAGAGGAAGTTCGCCAGCTGATCCGCCACCGCGAGCGCGCCGGCCTGGAGCTCTTCCTGCGTCAGCAGCGAGGAGGTCACGTCGGACACGATCACCCGCGTCACGCCCGGCAGCCCCCGCGCGATCGCCACCGGCACATTGGCCGAGAGCCCGCCATCAATGAGCATCCGCCCGTCGATGACTTCGGGCGGGAAGAGGAGTGGCACCGCCATGCTGGCGCGGACCGCCTGCGCGAGGTCGCCCGAGGCGAGGACCACCGTGTCCCGCGTCACGAGGTCGGTGGCGACGGCCCGGAACGGGATCGGCATCCGGTCGAAGTCCCCGCGTGCAAGCAGGTTGGACCGAAGCAGGAGCGCGGAGAGCCGCGCGTTGGCGTCGGCCTCGCGCACCGCCGGGCTCTGCAGGGAAAAGCCGTGCTCTCCCTTGGCCCACACCAGGAGCGGCGAGAAGGGCTCCCAGGCGAGCGGTCCCTCGGGTGACGTCGAGGTGAACAGGTCGGTCGGGCTGAAGAGCGCGGCGAGGGAGTCGGCCTCGCGCGCGGTCATGCCGCCGGCGTAGAGCGCGCCGACGATCGCTCCCATGCTCGTGCCGACGACGTAGTCCGGGCGCACGCCGAGGCTGTCGAGCGCGGCGATCACCCCGAGATGCGCGAGGCCCTTGGCGCCGCCGCCGGAGAGGACCAGCGCCGTGCGGCCCGCGGTGCAGGCGGGCGCCTGTGCCGCCAGTGGGGCGGTGAGCGCCGCGGCCGCGAACGCGGCGGCGAGGCACCCCTTGCGCGGCAGGAAGGGAGTCCGCAATACTTGCCGCAGGACCCGCCGCATCCCCTGTGCGGCTGGGCTTCTTCCCGAGGGAGCGGCTGGTACGATGACGTATGTGATCACGGAACCCTGCATCGGCGTCAAGGATCGGGCATGCGTGGACGTCTGCCCGGTGGACTGCATCTACGAAGGCGAAGACCAGCTCTACATCAATGCGGATGAGTGCATTGACTGCGGAGCCTGCGAGCCCGAGTGCCCGGTGACCGCCATTTTCCCCGAAGAGGACGTCCCGCCGCAGTACGCCTCGTTCATCGAGAAGAACAAGGATGTGTTCGAGAGCGACACCCCGCCGGGCCGGCCCGCCCGCTGATCGGACCGCCCCCGGGGCGTTGGTGCGGCGCGGCCCTTCGGGGTCGCGCCGCTTTGTTTCTGTCGCCCGAGAGCAGTCCCAAGGTTCGCCCCGCACCCGACCGCGGGGCAAGTGGGTGGCGGCAGCCTGTGGCGTGATGGCTGGGTGGCAGACGCGAGGCGGCCCCGGAACCGTACTGCCTGGCCGCGGTCCCGGAGCCGTAGGGTAGGAAGGATTGCTCGAAGCGTCGGAGGTCGGAGTGAGACCAACCGAACCGGCGCCTCATGGGATTAGACGCCCGAGCCCCCCAAAAGGTTTCACCCGGTCGCCGCGGGGCCCGGCTCGAGCCGCGCGAGCAACGTCCGCAGGTGTTCGTTGAAGGCCTCCGGTTGCTCGAGCGGTGCGAGATGCGCGGCGTGCGGAATCACGGCCAGCCGGGCACCCGGAATGGCCTTTGCCATGGCCTCGGCATCCTTGGGCGGCGTCAACTGGTCGTCGGCGCCGACCACGACCAAGGTGGGCAGGCCGGCAAGGGATGGCAGGAATCCGGTCGAGTCCGGCCGGTCGCGCATGGCGGCGAGCGCGCCAAGGATGCCTGCGACCGGGGCTGCCGCCATCATCGCCCGGACCGAGTCGCGAAGCGGCCCGGGCGCTGCCGACGCCAGGAGGCGGGGCAGCATCTGGTCGGCGATCAGCGGCGCGCCCCCTTCGCGCGCGGCCGCCATCGCGGTCTCGCGGCCCTTCCGTCCCTCCGCGCTGTCCGCCTGGGCCCGCGTGTCGACGAGCACCAGCGCGCGCACCCGCGGCCGATGGCGCCGAAGGAACTCGAACGCGATGTAGCCGCCCATGGAGAGGCCGGTCAGCACGACGTCGTCCACTCCGATCGCGTCGAGCAGCCCCGCAAGGTCATCCGCGTAGGTGGCCATGCTGTAGCCGAGGTCGGGGGCGTCGGAACGGCCGAGTCCGCGCAGGTCGGGAATCAGGGTGCGCCAGCCCGGGAAGGCACCGGCCTGGTGTCGCCACAGGGTGCCGTCGAACGGGTAGCCGTGCAGAAAGAGGAGGGCGGGGCCGCTCCCGCGGTCATCGAGCGCGAGCTCGACGCCGTGGACCGCGACCCGTCGTTGCGGGGCCGTCACCGGCGGGGCCGGGGGACGCAGCCACGCCGCCACCGCCTCGGGCACCACCACGGGCGCGCCGGTGCGATCGATGCACACGAACACGGACTCCAGTGTCGCCGCGAGGGTGTCGTCCGACGCGCGCCGGGCCACCTGGCGGATCGTGAAGCTGGTGCGGCCGAGGCGGGTGACGACCTGTTGGAAGCGCAGGCTTTGCCCTGCGAACACCGGCGCCAGATACTCGATGACGGCGCGGCGCACGGCGGGCCAGACGCCGTTGCGCGCAAAGAGATCCATCCCCGGCCCCTCGGCCAGGAGCTGCCAGCGGGCGCGTTCGAACAGCACGAGGAAGGCCGCCTGGTTGAGGTGGCCGAAGGTGTCGCAGTCGCCCGGATACACCGTCAACGAGACAGGCACCTGCATCGTCGGGCCTCCTCCGATCCAGACCCCTCACCGAGAGCGACCATGCCCCCAGCCACCGACTACATCCGCCACGCCGCACGGCTCGCCCGGAAGATCCAGCTCGATGCCGCCCTGGGCGGTGCGCCCGCCCCCGATGGCGAGTTCTACAAGGTGCTCGCCAAGGCCCTCGAGGAAGTGGCGACCGGGCTCGAACTGGTGTCCAAGCGCGAGTGACCTAGAGGCTGCCCCGGGTGAGCGGATAGGAACGCACCCGCTCCTGCCCGTGCCGCTGGCGCCACACACCCAGCACGTAGTCGGGTCCGATTTCATCCACGCGGAGCCCCTCCGGCGTCGTGACCGTCCCGAGCCAGGTGCCATCCGGCGCGAACACGGTCCAGACGTTTGCGGCGGCCGGCGTCAAGACCCAGAGCGCGCCGGTCCGATCCACGAGCAGGTGGCTGAAGGCCGGCTTCAACACGGGGAAGGGGGCCTTCTCCAGGCTGCGAACCAGGTTGCTGTCGAGCGATGTGTTCAGGGTCCTGGTGCCGGTCTTGAGCCGCGTGATGGCGGCCGCGGTGAAGTCCTTGGCGTCCTGCGGGGTCACCGGGGAGCGTGGAATCGCGGCCCGGAGCAGCCCGATCGGGGCGCCCTCCGCCCCAAAGGACGCAATCTCGAAACTGGCGCCGGTCCCGATCAGCGTGGTGTCTCCCCGGAGCGCGGCCACCGTGACGAGCCCGAACGGGACCGGGAACGGGGCGAGCGCCTCCTTCGGGCGCACGCGCACGCCGAAGGTTTCGCCCTGCGGGAATCGTCCCACCGAGGCCACCGGCAACCCATCCAGGGCAAAGCGCAGGTAGCTGGCGGAATCCCGAAGGACGGTCCCCGGCTTGCCGGGGAACGGGTTCTGGGCGCGCCCGAGGCGGAAGAGGACGGATCCGTCGGGATAGGTGCCGAGGGGCTCAACCGCAACGGTCGGGTCGGCCGGCTTCAGGTCGGCCGTGCGGACGAACTTCCCCTTGGCGTCGAAGAGCGCCAAGCGGCGCGCGACGAAGTCATAGGCCACCACGGAATCGCCAGCCGCACGACCGATCCACCCCATGCCGTGGAACTGACCCGGATCGACACCCCGTCCTCCTGCGGTGGTCAGGAGCTTTCCCGAGGCATCGAAGTACATGATGGTCTGCGTCGAGCCGTTGGCGACGACGATACGCCCGTCCGACAACCGAACCACGGCCGGCACGCCGAGCAGCGGCTGTTCCGGGTCGCCGATATCGAGCGTCGGCGCGTCTGCGACGGTCCACGGCGAGGCCGTCCCCCAGCTTGGCGCGGTGTCGTTGACCACGTGGAGGCCGGTCGAGTCGGACACCAGTGGGCCGGTGTCCGCCTCGGGCGCCACGCGAGGAGTGTCGCGGCACGCCGCCACCAACAGCAGGGCGACACCGGTCCAGGGAAGCAGGACGCCGGAAGTTCGAGGGGAGAATCGGCGCATCATGACTCCAGAGAGAGTGCGTGTGGGACGTGGCCAAACCTGCGGGGGAGGAATCTAGACGGGGCACCAGAAGAAGTCAGGATGGAGTACAATTAGTGATAGTATAGTGACGAGACACAATAGCAACAGTTAGACGAAACTGCGCCAGTTGCGGCGGTTCTCCACTCCCGGCACTATTCGGACATGTCCGTCGACTCGAACTCGCCCACCCGATCTGCCATCCCCGAATCCCCTCCCGGCGTCGAGGTCATTGCCGACCAGGCCGCATTCGACGCCCTGCTGGCGGACCTGGCCCGCGAGCCGCTCCTCGCTGTGGACACCGAAGCCGCGAGCTTTCATCGCTTCGAGGATCGGGTCTACCTGCTCCAGATTTCCTCGCGAGAGCGGACGGCGGTGGTGGACCCCCTCGCGGTGCGGAGCCTCGAGCGCTTTGCCGGGCTCCTGGCCGACCCGGCCATCGAGGTCATCTTCCACGACGCCGACTATGATCTCCGGCTCCTCGAGCGCCAGTACGGCATCCGTGCCGCGCGGCTCTTCGATACCCGGGTCGCGGCGCAGTTCCTCAACGAGCCGGGGATCGGCCTGGCCGCGCTGCTCGAGAAGTATTTCGGCGTGACCCTCAACAAGAAGTTCCAGCGCGCCGACTGGTCCGCGCGGCCGCTGTCCGCGGACATGCTGGCGTACGCGGCCACCGACACCCGGCACCTTCCGGCCCTGCGCGATGAGCTGCGCGGGCAGCTGGAGGCGCGCGGACGACTCGCCTGGGTCGAGGAGGAATTCGCCCTGCTGGAAGGCGTCGCGTGGACACCCGCCGACCCCAGCGAGCCGGGCTATCTCCGGCTGAAGGGGGCCAAGGCGCTCAAGGGCCGAGAGCTCGCGCTGCTCCGCGCGCTCTTTGACTGGCGCGAGGCCACCGCCCGCCGGCTCGATCGCGCCTCGTTCCGCATCCTGAACAACGAGCCGCTCTTCGAGATGGCCCGACAGCCCCCGAGGACCCTGGAGGATTTGCAGCGCGTCCGCGGCGTGGGGCCGGAGACCATCGCCCGGCGCGGCTCGGAAATTCTCGACGCCATCGCGCAGGCCATGGCGATCCCCGAGCGGGACCTTCCACGGCTGCCCCGGCCGATGCGACGCGCCCCCGATCCGGCCGTCGACGCCCGGCTCGAACGCCTGAAGGCCGCGCGCAATATCATTGCGCAGCGGCTCGACCTGGCGCCGGGCGTCGCCTGCCCGAACGGAACGTTGGAGGAGATCGCGAAGCGCGCGCCCGTCACGATGGAGGATCTGGAGGGGATTCCAGCACTCCGCCGGTGGCAGCGGAAAGAATTCGGGAGGGAACTGCTGGCCGTCCTGCCGGAGCCCGCACCGGCAGGCGGCTGACGCTCAGCCCAGGAAGGCCCGGACCCGCGGGTCCATCCGGTCGGGAGTCCAGTACGGCTCCCAGACCAGCTCGACCTCCACGCTGTTCACGCCATCGAGGTCGCCCACCACCTGCTTGACGTCGCCCATGATCTCGGGCCCGGACGGGCACCCCGGCGACGTGAGGCTCATCGTGATGTGCACATCCCCCGCCTCCGAGACCTGCACGTCGTAGATCAGGCCGATGTCCACGACGTTCAGCCCCAGTTCGGGGTCCTTGACGCCTTTCAGCGCCTTCCGCACCAGCTCCGTGGTCACCATGGGTCCACCTCCTTCGCGCAAGCTATCGGGCGGGACCTTCCCCCGTCAACGCGGACCCTCTGTGTCCGGGGGCGGCGGCGCCCGCAGCGACCCGGGCGGCAGGGCGTAGAGCAACCGCGCGCTCGCGCGGTCGCGCGCGGAGACCGTCGTCACTCGGGTCACCGGAAACATCACGTCGCCGCTGTCGGCCGAGTGCGGCAGGCCCATGGCGTGCCCGAGCTCGTGCACGGCGGCGCCGAGCATGGCCTCGTCGGTGAACAGCGAGTCGCCCGCGTTCCGCGTGGCCAGGGACACGTAGGCGTGGACGACCGGCCCGGCGTTGGACCAGCGGAGGTCGGTCACGCCGGCCTGGTTGCCGTTGCCGAAGCTCTCCCGCCAGCGGAACAGAATGTCCGCGTCCGCGCTGTCGCCGGTGAAGGCAAACCAGAATCCGACGCCGGCGGCCTCCCACCGGGACGCAGCCTCGCGGACGAATCCTGCCATCCGCACGCCGTAGTCGGGAGATCCACCTTCCAGGATGGCGACCCGGAAGGGGCGCCCACCGCGATCGGGCCATCGCCGGACCAGCGAATCGGTGCTGAGGACCATGGAATCGAGGTATGTTTGTCCGATGTCGCGGGCCAGGAGCGCGCGGGCCGCAAGGCGTGCACTGTCCGAAACGGGTTGGACGGCGGCCTCTGGGGCGGGTGCGCTCGCGGCGGCCATCGAGCGCCCGGCGTGCCGGGCCCGGTAGCGACGCGCCGTACCGACAGCCAGCAGGGCGGTGAGCGCCAGGAGGACGAGCACCAGGATGCGTTGCATGCTGGTCGCAATATGGGCCGGGAGCCGGAGTCATCGCCACATCGGGTGGCGGGGCCTGCCGGCGCCCCCTAACATTGGCAGATCCGGGCCCGCGCGTCGCGGCCCCGCCGCCGGGGAGAACCGCACGCCGTGGTCATGAAGTGGTTCGCGCGGGCCGTCGTGAAGTTCCGGTGGGCGGTCATCGCGCTCTGGGTGATCGTCGGCACGCTCGCGGTCGTCCAGGCCCGGCTCACGCCGGAGCGCCTCGACCTCCGGGGCGGCAGCACCCGGGAAACCGAGGCGGTGCGCGCGGACCGGCTGCTGCAGGCGCGCTTCAGCCGCTCCATCGGCGAGTTCTTCGCCATCACGTTCGAGGCGCCGGTGCCGGTGGACCGCCCCGGCCCCGCGGCCATCCTGGATTCCCTGGTCGCGCGAATGAAGCGCGAGCCGTACGTGCGGTCGGTCCTGAGCTTCACCTCGACCGGCGACTCCCTCTTCATCAGCGCCAATGGCCGCACCACGTTCATCCTGGTCGCACTCAGCGTGCCGGGGAAGGACGCCGGCGCGTACGTGGTGCCGGCCCGGCGGGCCGTGCAGCGCGCGCTGGCGGCATTCCCCGACGCCGAGGACTACCGGGCCACGGTGACCGGCCGGGCTGCGCTGGACCTGGACATCCGGCACGTCAGCGCCGAGGACAGCCGGCGGAGCGAGCTTCGCGTCCTGCCGCTCACGCTGATGGTCCTGGTCCTCGCCTTCGGGGCGCTGGTGGCGGCGCTCCTGCCGGTGGCGGTCGGAATCCTGGCGATCTTCGTCGCCCTGGCCCTCATCGGGATCCTCGCGCTGTACACGCCGATGTCGGTCTTCGTCCTCAACCTGACGACCATGATCGGGCTGGGCGTGGGCATCGACTACTCGCTGCTCATCGTGACGCGATTTCGCGAGGAATTGAAGCGTGGACTCCGGCGCCACGAGGCCGCCCGGCGGACACTCGCCACCGCGGGCACCGCGGTCATCACCTCGGGGCTGACGGTCCTGGTGGGCTTCGCGGCACTGTTGATTCCCCCCATGGTCGAAACCCGCAGCATCGGCTTGAGCGGCCTGGTGGTCGTGGCCGTGGCGGTGCTCCTGTCGACGACCCTGCTGCCGGCCCTGCTCGCGGTCCTCGGTCGCGCCATCGACACGCCGCGCTGGCTCGCCAAGCGCCTGGCGTGGTACCACGCCCCGACCATCTGGGAGCGCTGGGCGCGCTCCCTGAGCCGGCATCCGTATCGCGCGCTCACGCTGGGCGGGGTCGGGGTCCTGCTGCTCACGGCCCCGGTGTTCCTCATCAAGATCGGGCTGCCGTCGCGCCACTGGTGGCCGACCGCCACGGAGGCGGGGCGGGGGGCCGAGACGCTCTCCGCCATGGGCGCGTCGGGGATCATGCTCCCGATTCGGGTGCTGGTCGAGGTGCCCGAGGGCGAAGCGATCACGACCGCGGCCCGGCTCCGCGGCCTCCGCAACCTGACGGACTCGCTCGCCGCGGACCCCAGGGTCGGGCGCGTCACCAGCCTGATGACGGTGAGGAAGGGCGCCTCGCTGCTCGAGTACTCGGTGCTCTACAGCGACCTCCCCGCCGCACGCGCGGACCTCGGCGATTTCCTGGACGCCTACCTCGGCGCCGACCAGCGGATCGCCCTGGTGGATGTCTTCCCCGCCGACACGACCACCCTCACCACCTCCATGCAGCTGGTGCGGGACATCCGCGCGATCCGGGACGCGCCGATCCGCGGGCTCAAGGGCACCTCGATCATCGTCGGCGGCTACACCGCGGCGGCCACCGACTTTCAGGATGACCTGCTCCGGGTCTTCCCGCTGCTGATCGGCGTGGTCCTGGGCGTGACGGCCCTCATGCTCGCCATCGCCTTCCGGTCGGTGCTGGTGCCGATCAAGGCCATCGTGATGAACAGCCTCTCGGTGAGCGCGACATTCGGGCTCAGCGTGCTGGTGTTCCAGTATGGATGGGGTGCGGGGCTGCTCGGGCTGGACGGACCGACCTCCGCCATCTACGTGGTGGTGCCGGTCATGGTCTTCGCCATCGTGTTCGGGCTGAGCATGGATTACGAGGTGTTCCTGCTGAGCCGGATCAAGGAGGCGTACGACCGCACGGGACGGAACAAGGAAGCCACGATGGAGGGGTTGTCGGCCACGGCCTCGGTCATCACCTCCGCCGCGCTCGTGATGATCCTGGTCTTCGGGGCGTTCGCCTTCGCGCGGGTGCTGATGGTGCAGTTCCTCGGCTTCGGGCTGGCGGTGGCCGTCCTGCTCGACGCCACGATCATCCGGATGGTGCTGGTGCCCGCGTTCATGCACCTCGCCGGGCGCTGGAACTGGTGGCCCGGGGTGCGGCAGGACCTGACGCCCGAGGACTGAGCGGGACCCTACCGCTTCGCCTCCAGCCAGTTGGTTCCCACCCCGACCTCCACCACCAGCGGTACCTGCAGCGTTGCCGCCCCCTCCATCAGCCCCTTCACCAGCGGCCGCACCCGCTCGACCTCGTCCTCGGGCGCCTCGAACACGAGTTCGTCGTGCACCTGCAGGAGCATGCGGGTGCGGAGGCCCTCGCGCCGAAGCGCGTGATGGATGCGGATCATCGCCACCTTGATGAGATCGGCGGCGGAGCCCTGGAGCGGGGTGTTCTGGGCCGTGCGCTCCGCGAAGGCCCGCACGTTGAAGTTCTTGTCGCGGATGTCGGTGATGTAGCGGCGCCGGCCGAGGAGGGTCTCGACGTACCCCTGGTCCCGGGCGATCTCGACCTGCCGGTCGAGGAAGGCGCGGACCCCGGCGAACCGCTGGAAGTACTGCGTGATGAACTCCTTCGCCTCCTCCTGCGAAATGCCCAGCTGCCGGGAGAGCGCAAACGGCCCCTGGCCGTAGATGGTGCCGAAGTTGATGGTCTTGGCCCGCGCGCGCATCTCGCCCGTCACCTCGGCGAGCGGCACGTTGAAGATGATGGCCGCCGTCTGGCGGTGGATGTCGTCGCCCTGCCGGAACGCGGCGGTGAAGGCCGGGTCACCCGAGAGATGGGCCATGAGCCGCAGCTCGATCTGCGAGTAGTCGGCGGCCAGGAAGAGGCATCCCGGCCCCGGAACAAACCCGGCCCGGATGGCCTCGCCACGGGGTGTCCGCACGGGAATGTTCTGCAGGTTCGGATCGGAGGAGCTCAGCCGGCCGGTGGCGGCGCCTGTCTGGTTGAAGCTGGTGTGGATCCGGCCGGTCGTGGCGTTGACGCGGGCCGGCAGCACCTCGACGTAGGTCGAGCGCAGCTTCTGCAGCTCCCGGTACTCGAGGATGAGGCGGGGCACCTCGTGCCCCATCGCGGCGAGCTGCTCGAGCACGTCGGCATCCGTGGACGGCCCGGTGCGAGTCTTCTTCAGGATCGGCAGCTGCTGCTGCTCGTACAGCACCTGCCCGAGCTGCCTCGGGGAGTTCAGGTTGAAGGTCGTGCCCGCCGCCGCCTGGATGGACGCCTCGAGGCGAGCCAGCTCCACCGCCATGTCGCGCGACAGGCGATCGAAGAGCGGCCGGTCGATGGCGATTCCCGCCCACTCCATGTCCACCAGCACCTCGACCAGCGGCATTTCCAGATCGTCGAGCAGCGGCGCCAGCGCCATCTCCTTCAGCTGCGGAGCGAAGAGCGCGTGCAGCGCCAGCACGGTGGCGCTGTCGGCGCCGCAGTAGGCCGCAGCGTCCGCCACCTGGACCTCCGCAAACGGGATCTGCGACGCCCCCTTGCCCGTGAGGTCGGTGTAACTCCGCATGCCGCGCCCGAGGTGCTCGAGGCTCAGCGCGTCGATCGCATGGGAGCGGCGACCCGGGTCGAGGACGAAACTCGCAAGCATCGAGTCGTACCTCACCCCCGCCAGCTCGACCCCTGCGCGCCGGAGCACCTGCCAGTCGTACTTGATGTTCTGCCCGGCCTTCGGCACGCCCGGATCGCGCAGCAGCTCGGCGACCGGCGCGCAGGCGGCGTCAGTCAGGGGCGGGAGGTTGTGCACGGGGGCGGGCGCCGCGAGGGCCCCGGCACGGGGACGATGCCCGAACGGGAGGTACCAGACCTCGGTGGCGCTCGCGGCAAGCGAGAGCCCGATGAGTTCCGCGTCGTGCGGCTCCAGTGAGGTGGTTTCGGTATCGAGCGCCACGAGCGGGGCCTGGCGCAGGCGAGCCACGAGGGCGGGGAGGGCGCCGGGGTCGTCCACGACGGTGACGCGGAGTGCGTCATCGGCGGGGAGGCGGGGAAGGGGGGAGGCCCCCGCCCCGTCAGCCTCCCCGCTGACCGGCGAACCGGCCTTTTCGCCGCCCAGTCCCAGGCGCCGCGCCAGCCCGTAGAACTCGAGCTCGGCCAGCACTCGCGCCATCGCGTCACGGTCCGGCTCCTGCCGGGCCAGGTGGTCCGGCGCGAAGGTGACGGGGACATTGGTCTGGATCGTGACCAGCTCACGCGACAGGCGCGCCTGCTCCGGCTGTGCCAGAAGCGCCTCCCTGGCCCGCTTGCCGGTCACGTCGGCGGCCCGCGCCAGGATCGTCTCGAGGTCGCCGTACTCCTCGAGCAGCTGTCGCGCGCCCTTGTCGCCGATTCCCTTGACGCCCGGCACGTTGTCCGAGCTGTCGCCGACCAGCGCCAGGTAGTCCGCCACCTGGCGGGGCGGTACGCCGAGCCGCTCGGCGGCGTTCGACTCGTCCACGTACACCTCTTCCACCGCGCCGGGGCCGCCGCGCCCCGGGTTCAGCAACGCCACCCGCGGGCCGATCAACTGGTAGAAGTCCTTGTCGCCCGACACGATGACGACCTGCAAGTCGCGCTCGGCGGCCTGCCGGGCCAGGGTGCCGATCACGTCGTCGGCCTCGTACCCGTCGACGCTGACCAGCGGCACGCGCCAGGCGGCGAGCAGTTGGGTCACGCGCACGATCGCGGTGTCGAAGTCCGCCTGGAGTTCCTCGTCGAGCTTTTCGCGGGTGGACTTGTATTCGGGATAGCGGGCGGTGCGGAAGGAATCCCCGGCGTCGTGCACCCACGCCACGTACTCAGGGCGGTGCGTGTCGAGGAGGCGCGCCAGGAAGTTCGCCACGCCCCAGGCGGCGGAGGTGTTCTCTCCCTTGGCGGTGCGCAACGGCCGTGTGATCATCGCGAAGAACGCGCGATAAATGAGAGCGTATCCGTCCACCAGGAACACCCTGGGTCGTGCACCGCCGGGTGGCGGAGCGCTCACGACGTACCCCGCTGGACGCGCGAGCGCACCTGGTCGTAGGCAGCGCGGGAATCGGAGGTGAGCCGGAAGCGCCCGAGGCCGGACTCGTCCTCGAACAGGAGCTCGAGCCGAAGCTGCGTGTAGGTCCAGCGGATGTACCGGCCCTGCACCGAGGCGTCCCCATTGTAGACCTCGTCCGGTTCCCCGAGGGTGATCAACACCATGCCGCGGTCGGTCCGCCAGCCCGGAAGGTCCTCGTTCGTGAACCGCTGGTTCGCGATGGCCATCCGCCCGAAGTACTCCTCCAGCGCTTCGTTCTCCGGCGTGATCGGGACCGGGTCGGTCTGCCGGTAGAACTCCTGCCACAGCCGCGGCCGTTCGCTGACCGGCGCCTTCTTCAACTGGCGGACCTGGTCCTCGTGGCCGAAGTAGCGCAGCAGATCCACCATTTCGGTGTAGTTGGTGAGGACCCAGGCGCTGGAGAATGACACGAGGGCAAAGGTCTCCTTCCGCGCGGCGCCGGTGCCGACCACCAGGCGGAGCTCGCCGAGTGGCTGGCTGTCCGGCACCAGGCGGACCACCTGGGGCTCGACCTCGCGCCCCCCGGCGAAGTGCAGGGTATCGCGCACGATCACGTGGTCGAGGTCGTCGATGATCTCGAGCGGAATCGCCGTCGGTTCGGCGAAGCTGTAGCCCTCGACGAGCGCGAGGAGCGTGTCGCCGCCGTAGCTGACCGTGCCGCGGGGACTGAGGACCACCGAGAGGTCCTGCTCGCGGAGACGGCGGCCGGTGACCTGGTAGGCCAGGATCGGCGCGCTGAACGAGCCGGCCCCGAAGTCGGGCGCCACGAATTCGGCGTCCGACTGGGTCTGCCGCGAG
The DNA here is from genome assembly GCA_035429905.1 of Gemmatimonadales bacterium. Taxonomy (GTDB): domain Bacteria; phylum Gemmatimonadota; class Gemmatimonadetes; order Gemmatimonadales; family GWC2-71-9; genus SPDF01. The sequence goes on along the minus strand of DAOMFQ010000008.1, from coordinate 5,064 downwards.
GAGCTGGGGTCCCGCACCGACACCGTCACGTGGTAGGCCCCGGCCTTCAGGTGGAACAGCTGCTGGAAGAGCACGCTCTCGTCGTTCCGCATCGTCTCGGCGAACTCGCTGACCTGCACCTCCTCGTCGCGCGAGAAGCGGATCGGCGGGGCGGTCGCCGACTCGAGGAACATCTCGACCCGGTAGTGGGCCACGAAATGGGTGCCGTCCTTCTGGAAGGAGAGCGCCCGGTTTTCGATGGAGAGGCCGAGGATCGCCTTGACGGAATCACCGGGACCGGCGGCGAAGGCCACCGTGCCCACGAAGGGCAGCGGCGGACCGGCCGCGAGGCGGCCCATGGTCCGGTACACCGCCGGCATGTCGAACAGGCTGGTGAGTGTCTCCTCGGGAGTCGGCGTCGAGCTGTCCCCCACGCGTTGCCACGAACTGCACGCGGCCAGCAGCGGGAGCAGCCACAGGGTGAGGCGGGGTCGGAACACGAGGCCCCCTTCGGGGACTGGCAGGATGGCTGCGCGGGACGGTCGGGCGAAGGTTATCCCCTGCGCCAAAGCAGGGTCAAGCGCAGGGCCGGTGCCTGCTTGCCGGCCCCGCCCGCGGCGAGTAGCTTCCTCCCTCTCATGACGCCAGACGATCTCATTGGCCGCACCGTGGCCGGCCACCGCCTCATCAAACACGTCGGTGAGGGCGGCACCGCCATGGTCTACAAGGCCGAGCATCCCGAGCGGGGCGCCACCGCCATCAAGGTGCTGCGCCCCCGCATCGCGCAGGACCCGATCGCCGTCAAGCGGTTCCTGCGCGAGGCGGAGTTCGGGGTCCGGGTGGTGCATCCCAACGTGGTCCGCACCTGGGAGTACGGCGAGGAGAACGGCGCGTACTTCCTCGCCCTGGAATGGGCCGAGGGCGAGGCGCTTGAGCTGTTCGCGGCGCGCTCGGGCCCCCTCGCCCCGTCGCTGGTGGCCCACATTGTCGAGCAGGTCGGCGCCGCCCTCACGGCCGCGCACGCCGCGGGCATCATCCACCGCGACCTCAAGCCCGCCAATATCATGTACGACCCGGCCACGCAGACAGCCAAGCTCCTCGACTTCGGCATCGCGCGCGACGCGGAACTGCCGCAGGAGGAACGGCTGACGAAGGCGGGCTTCTTCGTCGGCACGCTGCAATACGTGGCCCCCGAAGCGCTGTCGGGCGAGCTGGTGGGCGAGCAGGCGGACGTGTACAGCCTGGCCACCATCGCATACTACTTGCTGACCGGCGAGCTGCCGTTCCCGGGCAAGTCACCCCGCGAGCTGTTCCAGCAGCTGCTGACCCAGTCGCCCCGCCCGCTGAACGAGGTGGCAAAGGGCGTCAAGTTCAGCCCCGACCTCGAGGCGGCATTGATGGCCGGGCTGGCTCGCGACCTCACCAAGCGCCCGGCGACGATCAAGGCGTTCTGCTCGCGCTTCTGCGCCGCGGCCCGGGCCGAACCGGAAAAGAAGAAGGGTTTCCTCTCCGGGCTCTTCGGCAAGGACTGACCGGTGGGCGACCACGCGGCGCTCCTCCGCCTCCTGCACGAGCGCTCGGTCCGCCACGGTGACTTCACCCTGGCCTCCGGCGCCCGCTCCACCTACTACATCGACGCGCGACCGGCCACGATGTCCGCCGAGGGGTTGCACCTCATCGGCCGGCTCGGCCTCGCCGCGCTCCGCGCCCAGGGGTGGGCGCCGGCGGCGGTGGGCGGGCTCACGATGGGCGCGGACCCGGTGGCCTACGCGGTGGCCCTCGCCAGCCGGGCGCAGGGCCCGGTCATCGACGCCTTCAGCGTCCGCAAGGACGCGAAGGGCCACGGCACCAGGCGGCGGGTGGAGGGCAACTTCCGCGCGGGCGACGCCGTCGTGGTCGTGGAGGACGTGATCACCTCCGGCGGGTCCGCGCTGCAGGCCATCGCGGCGGTGGAGGAGGAAGGCGGCACGGTGCTGGGCGTGCTCGCCGTGGTGGACCGCGAGGAGGGTGGGCGGGCCGCGCTCGAGGCGCGGGGCGTGGCGGTGGCGGCCCTCACCACGGTGACCGAGCTCGGCCTCCGCTAGCCGGTCTCCGCGCGGACGAAGAACGACCCTCCGGCCAGGCGCCGGAGGGTCGTTGTCGTTGATGGAGACGCGCCCTCACTGACCGGAGGTGGGCCCTGCCAGCAGTCGGTCGATGATCGGCACGAAGTTGTCCAGCGGGTGCGCGCCCTCCAGGGCGACCCCGTTCACCAGGAAGGCCGGGGTTCCCGTGAACCCGAAGGCCGAGCCCTCCGCCATGTCGGCCGCCACCCGCGCGCGCACCGCTTCGCTCTGCTGGTCGCGCAGGGCGCGAGGCACATCGGCCCCGACCCGCCGCGCCGCGTCCTCGACGAAGCGCTGGCCCTCCGCCACCAGCCGCGGCTGCTCCGCGTACATCAATTCATAAAACCGAAAGGCCTTGTCGCCCCCCTGTAGGGCGAGGGCCTCGAACATCAGCGCCGCAGGCATCGCGTTGGGGTGGAAGTCGAGCGGGGTCTGCTTGACCACCAGGCGCACCTGCCCGCGGTAGCGCTCGAGGAGCTGGTGCACGACGGCGACCGACTGGCGGCAGTAGGGGCACTCGAAGTCGGTGTACTCCACGATCGTGACTGGCGCCGCCGGGTTGCCGAGGGAGACCCGTCCGGTCAGGTCAGGCTGCTTGGGGTTCCGGAACCCTTCCTCGAGCCGGTCGGCTGCGGCTTTCTGCTGTGCGGCCTGCGAGGCCTGGAATGCCGCGTTGACGGCCTGCATGAACTCGGTGGGGTGGGCCTTGATGGCGGCTGCGAGCACCTCGGGATGTGCGCTCAGGGTGCGCTGCAGCGCCTCCGGCGAGGGATCGTTGGCGCAGGACGCGGCGCCGAGGACGATCAGCGGCACCATCGAGAAGGAACGACGCACGGGGCGCTCGGGGTGGAGGGAGGGTCACCCCAAGCTACGGGCGCGCCGCGTGTCACCGCAACCGCGTCGTCACGCCGGGGGAGGCGCCTGACCCGCCAGACAGTGTCCGCTGTCCCAACTCCCCGTCTCCAGGGGATGGAAGACGGGCCAGAGGCCTCCGTACGGGACAATCATGAGCTCCAGGAAGCGCGCGAGCGCGGCGGGGAAGGGAAACCGCCGGCGGAACTCGAGCGAGGTGATGCCGAGCATGGCGCGGACGTGCCGGCCGAAGCTCTGGGGGGAGGAATATTCGAGCCGATAGGCCACGTCCGCGATCGACCGTCCCGGCGCCTCCAGCAGGTGCGCGGCATGCAGCAGCCGTACGCTGGCGAGGTAACTCTTGGGCGAGGGGAGGCCGGCTCGGGCAAACCGCGACATGAGCGTGCTGGGCCGGACCTCGCAGGACTGGCAGAGGGACCGGACGGTCGTGATTTCGGGGGCCAGCCGAACCAGCATCTCGAAGAAGAGCCGGAGATCGGGGGGCACCTCGCCAAGCGCGCTGAGGAGCGGGCCCTGGATGCGCGCCGCGGCCCGGGTCACTGGTGTCGCCATCAGGTGGCGCAGGCGTTGCCAACCGGAGGGGCCGGTGACGTCCACAACCTGCCGAAGGCCGCTGGCGCCGAGGTGCAGCAGGGTTTCGCTGGCGGCGGCATCGTGGGCCGACACCAGCGCCACCGTGGGAATGCCTGGGAAGTCGTGCACCAGGCGGCGGACGTCCTGGACGGCGTGCGCGGGACAGCGATGGACGGAAAGGAGGATGCCATCCACCGGCCGCTCGCGGACCGCACGCACGGCCTCGGGCACGGAGTCCCGGTGCAACAGGGTGAAGCAGCCCTGGCCGGCCGCCTCCACCTTCAGGCGTTCCGCCGGCAGGAGGACGGCGGCGATGGTGGGGGGCCCCTCCCGGACCACCGCGGGTGAATCAGGCACAGGGTCGCTCCGTAGTGGTGTTGTGGAGGGCACGCTAGGCGTCTCCCCTCAACGGCAGCGCAACCGGGAGAGGGGCTCGACGGGTGCCGGGGCAACCCTTTGCGTGCGGCGTGCATCCAACCCGGATATCTCCCTGTGTGGAAGGGGGCCGACGTGTATTTTGAAGAGCCCGTGGACGGCGCCGCGCCGGCGCCGGTCTCGGACGACCCCCTTTTCGCCTGGAGCCCGCGGGTGACCCAGCCCCAGCCTGGTCCCGGACTCGCTGTGCGCCTGCAGGCCGCCCTGGGACCCCAGTACCAGCTGGGGCCCGAGATCGGTCGCGGCGGCATGGGCGTGGTGTTCCTCGCCAAAGACGTGACCCTGGCCCGCGACGTGGCCGTCAAGGCGGTCCATCCCGAACTCGCCATCCATCCCTCGATCGCCCAGCGGTTCCTCGCCGAGGCGCGCATGATCGCGCGACTCCGCCATCCGAACATCGTGACGGTCTACACCGCCGGGGAAGCCGGCGACCTCCTGTATTTCGTGATGGACCGCGTTCCCGGCGAGTCGCTTCGGGAGCGGCTCACCCGGGAAGGCCGGGTGCCGCCGGAAGAGGCGCGGCGCATCACGATGGACATCGCGGCCGCGCTCGACGCCGCGGCCGGTGCGGGGCTGGTGCACCGCGACGTCAAGCCGGAAAACATCCTGCTCGAGGCCGGTTCCGGCCGGGCCCTCCTGGCCGATTTCGGCATCGCCCGCGCGCTCGCGGCGGAGCCGGCGGGCTCCGCCCTCACGTCGAGCGGTGAGGTGACGGGGCAGGGGATGGTGGTGGGCACGCCGAACTACATGAGCCCCGAGCAGGCCGCCGGCGAGGACGTCGATTCACGGAGTGACTTGTATTCGCTCGGTGTCGTGGCCTACGAGATGGTGGCCGGGCATCCACCGTTCGTGGGCCCGAACCGGGTCGTGGTGTCGAAGCACATCTCGGAGCCGCCGGTCACGCTCACCCGGGTGCGCCCGGAGTGCCCGCCCGACTTGAGCAGCGGCATCATGCGGTCACTGGCCAAGGCACCCGCCGACCGATTCCAGACCGGCGCAGAGTTCCGCGCGGCCCTGGGCGGAACGCCGACCCCGGTGCCCGCCGCGACGCGCAAGCGCCGGCGGCGCTTCCTGCTGGCGGGCGTCACGGCCACGCTCG
>DAOMFQ010000007.1:0-22983 GCA_035429905.1 Gemmatimonadales bacterium | reverse complement strand
CTCGAAGAGTGAGCGGAGCTTCCACAGGCCGATCGAGGCGGCGCCGACTCCGCCCACGTCCACCAGCGTGTCCCCGGGCGCGAGGCCGGCCTCGGCGCCTCCCGTGCCCGATTGCACGGCAAGAATCCGGACGGTCCGGAAATCCGGCGGCTCCGCAATGAGGAGCAGGCCGCTCGCGTCGTCGGCCGGTCGCGCGCCGTTCGGCTCCAGAATCAACCGCCGGCGAGCGTAGTCAAAGGTGGCGGTGAAGCGGGCGAGCAGGCGTGCGCCCAGGGTGCCGGCGTCGCCGGCGCGCGTGAGATCGGCCGAGTAGCCGACCATCGGCCGGGCGATCGTGAAGCCGGCGATCGAGACGCTGTCGAGGAGCGTGAGGTAGTTCTCGGTCGCCCCGCCGACCGCCACCCCAGGGGCGGGAATCCTCCGATGCGCCTCCGGAATCAGCCCGGTCTGCGCCACGAACGACCCGTTCAGTCCCAGCAGGTCCAGGCTCCCGGTATCGATCTTGAGCTTGGCGGGGACGGCGCGATTCGTCAGGTACAGGGTCCCAAGGACGAAGGGCTCGCCCGCCTCGAGCCAGACCGGGATAGCGGTGCCCGGTCCATCATAGGAATAGGTGGCGGGGTCGAACAACTCGATCCGGCTGGCTGCGTAGTCGATCCGGACGACGAAGCGGCTGAAGAAGTCATGGCCGAGGATGCCTGCGATCGGCGCCGCGACGACCGGGGCCAGGCCCTCGAGCGGGATCCGCGCCATGCTGTCGGCGCAGTAGCCCAGTCCGGCCGCCGTCACGCACAGCCGATCGGTCCAGCCGAGATCCACCGCGCCGCCCGGGGCCGCCGTGGCGTGCCGATCACGGATCGGCAGGTGCAGGCGATCGGCCGTGCCGGCGCCGATAACGGAGTACTCGAATCCCGAGTCGAGGAGCCACAGGGCCTCGCTCGAATCCGGAAGCGTGACCGGGAGGGCGACCAATCCGCCGAGCGAGATGAACTTGACGCCGGCGAGGGGGGGCGCAACTGTCGAATCGTTCCGACCGTGGCATGCCGCGCCCAGCAGACTGAGTGCAACGAGGACGGCGGCGGGGCGAAGCACCATGGGACTCCTGCGGCCTTGAGTGCCGGAGTCTAGCCGGAGTCCATGCCGGAGTGAAGCACCGCGGCCGGGGCCGCCCGCGACTCCCCAATGCGCTGGAACCCGCTAAGTTGCGCCGCTCCGGGCACTCGAGGCCCGGGGCGGTGACCGCGTTGAACCCCCTTCACGTGGGAGCGCAGCGATGTACTACTTCCGCAGGGAATACTTCGTCGGCTGGGGCACGCTGGCGCTCATCAATGCCGGCCTCGCGCAGTCCAAGGGGAAGAGCGGACTCCTCTGGGGCCTCCTGTCGCTCTTCCTCGGCCCGATCGCGACGCTGCTCCTCGTGACGCTCTACGCGACCTCCAAGTCGTGAGCCCCGCGTGACGGAACGTTCCCCCGAGGAACGCCTTCGGGGACTGGCCAGCCTGGTCGGCAACACGCCGCTCCTCGCGATCGAGTTTGACTATCGCGGATCCCGGCGCACCCTGTACGCGAAGGCGGAACACCTCAACCTCTCCGGCAGCATCAAGGACCGGATGGCCCTCCATATCCTGCGGAAGGGCTACGCTGCGGGCACCCTCGGGCCGGGCGCCCTCATCGTCGAGGCCACCAGCGGAAATACCGGGATCTCCTTCGCCTCGATCGGGCGCGCCCTCGGCCATTCGGTCACCATCTTCATGCCGGCCTGGATGAGCGCCGAGCGCATCAACATCATCCGCAGCCTCGGCGCCGGCATCGTCCTGGTGAGTCGCGAGGAGGGCGGGTTCCTCGGGAGCATCCAACGCGCGGAGGAGCTGGCGCACACGACGCCGGGCGCCTTCCTGCCGCGGCAGTTTTCCAATCGCGACAACTGCGATGCGCACTACGAGACGACCGGCCCGGAAATCCTCGGCCAGCTTGCCGCGGAGGGGCTGGTGCCGGCGGCACTGGTGGCGGGCGTCGGCACCGGAGGCACGATCATGGGCGCGGGAAGGTTCCTGCGGGAGCACCTGCCCGGCATCGCGCTGCATCCGGTCGAACCGGCCAATTCGCCCACCATGTCCACCGGGCACAAGGTCGGCCATCACCGGATTCAGGGCATTTCCGACGAGTTCATTCCGCCCATCGTCGAACTCGACCAGCTGGATGCGATCCTCGCCGTGGACGACGGCGACGCCATCCTCATGGCCCAGAAGCTCGCCGCCTCCCTCGGCGTCGGCGTGGGGATCTCCTCCGGCGCCAACTTCCTCGCCGCCCTGATGGCCCAGGATGCACTCGGCGGAGAGGCGGTCGTGGTCACGGTCTTCGCCGACGACAACAAGAAGTACCTGAGTACCGATCTCCTGCGTGAGGAGCCGGTGAAGGACGGCTTCCTGAGCTCCCGGGTGGAGCTGCGTGGGCTCCGGGCGCTTCGCCGGGTGTGCCAGACCTGCCGGTATCCCGAGCCGGCACCCTGGGAATCGGTGGTGCTGCGCGCGGGAGGGCGGCCGTGACGCCACCCACAGCACCGGCACCCTTCGACCTCACCGAGGCGATCCGGGCGCTTGCCCGCACGCCCGCGGCGCTGCACGAACTCCTGGATGAGGTGTCGCCCGCCGCCGCCAGTGCGGCTCCGCCGGGGCAGTGGAGTGCGTTCGACGTGCTCGGCCACCTGATCGACGGAGAGGAGACGGACTGGATTCCGCGCGCGCGGCTCATCCTGTCCAAGGGGCCGGACCGCCGGTTCGAGCCCTTCGACCGCCATCGGCACGTGGAGCGAAATCGGGGGAGGCAGCTGGACGAGCTGGTCGACGAGTTTTCGTGGCTGCGCGACGACAACCTCGCCACGCTTTCGGCGTGGCGACTCAGCCCGGGGCAGTTGGCCCTGACCGGCGAACATCCGGAGCTCGGAACGATCACCCTCCAGCAGTTGCTTGCCACCTGGGTCGTCCACGACCTCGGCCACGTCGCGCAGATCGCTCGTGCCCTGGCTTCACGCTGGGGCCACGAGGTGGGGCCCTGGCGCGCCTACCTGCCCGTGCTGGGAGCGTCGACGGGTGGTTGAGGCGGCTGCGCACCACGCCCGCGGTATCGTCCCGTGGATCGGCCGGGCGGCGCTGCGCCTCGCCGGGTGGCGCATCGTCGGACGGCTTCCCGAGGCTCCCCGGTACGTCCTGATCGTGGCGCCCCACACCTCGAACTGGGATTTCTTCGTCGGCCTCGCCGCCAAGTTCGAGCTCGGTCTCGAGGCGGCGTGGCTCGGCAAGCACACCCTGTTCCGGGGGCCGGTGGGGTGGATGCTCCGTGGGCTCGGCGGCATTCCGGTGGACCGGTCGCGGCCGGACGGGACGGTCGAGGCGGTGCTCGCCCAGATGCAGGGCACGGAGCGGTTTGTCCTTGCTCTCGCACCCGAGGGCACGCGGCGGCGCATCGAGGGCTGGAAGAGCGGCTTCTACCGCATCGCAGTCGCCGCCGCCGTACCGATCCTGCCGGTCTCGTTCGACTGGTCCACGCGGACCATCGACCTCGGTACGCCGTTCACCCCGAGCGGTGACGCGGCGAGCGACATTTCCCAGCTGCGGGCGCTGTACCGGAAGGACATGGCGAGGCACCCGGAATACTTCGCGGACATCCATGAGCTCCCACGGACAATCGCATGACGACTGAACTCGCAACACTGGGTGGCGGCTGCTTCTGGTGCCTGGAGGCCGTCTTCGAGCAACTGAAGGGCGTGAGCGGTGTCGTGTCGGGCTACGCCGGCGGGACCGTCGAGCGGCCCACGTACGAACAGGTGTGCGGCGGACGGACCGGGCACGCCGAGGTGGTGCAGGTGTCGTTCGACCCGGCCGTCATCTCGTTCCGCGACCTGCTCGACATCTTCTTCTCGATCCACGATCCCACCACCCTGAACCGACAGGGGGCCGACGTGGGGTCGCAGTACCGCTCGGTCATCCTGACGCATTCGGCACGGCAGCGGGAGGACGCGCTGGAGGCGATCGCCACCATCGGGGAACAGGGTATCTGGCCGGACCCGATCGTAACCGAGGTGGCGCCGCTCGACGTCTTCTACCCCGCCGAGACGGGACATCAGGGCTATTTCCGCCGGAACCCGGGGCAGGGGTACTGCCAGGTCGTCATCGCTCCCAAGGTCGCCTCCTTCCGGAAGCGGCACCTCGACCGGCTCCGGTCGTAGTTCTGGGTTTCGTTCCGGTGCGCGCGTTCCTCTGGGGCGGGCTCCTGCTGGCCGCCGTGCCGTTTGCCTCGGCCCGGGCGCAGTCGGCGCCGGGGGCCGACTTGACCGGCCTCGCCACCCCGCGGATTCCCGGGCCGCAGCGCATTCCCTCGATCTTGCTGCCCGGAACCAGCGACTCCGCCGCCGCGCCTGGGGCGTCCCAAGACACCCTGCCGTGCCCCGACTGCGACCCGTCCAAGAACTTCTGGCTGAGCGTGGGCGATGTCATGATCGTCCAGCTGATTCCGTTCGGGGTCAGCAACCTCATCACGGACGAGGTGTGGGCGAATGTCAGCCCGCAGACCTGGGCCAACAACATGAACTACCCCTGGCAGTGGGATGACAACGACTTCCAGAACAACCAATTCGCGCATTCCTACCAGGGGAACGCCTACTTCAACGCCGCCCGCACCAACGGGTACAACTTCTGGGCTTCGTCCCTCTGGCCGGTAGGGGGCAGCCTGATGTGGGAGTACTTCTTCGAGGCCTGGGCCCCGGCTCCCAATGACTTCGTGAACACCGCCGTCGGCGGGATCGTGATGGGAGAGACGCTCTACCGCCTCTCCCGCCTCACGCTGGACAATACCGCTACCGGGGGCGAACGAGTGTGGCGGGAAATCGGCGCCGCGCTGCTCAATCCGGTCGGGGGGCTGAACCGCCTGCTGCGCGGCGACACCCACCGGGTGAGCGCCAACCCGCCCGAGTGGCGGCCCACCGCCATCCTCGGGGTGCTGGACGCCGGCTACCGCCAGACCACGAGCTCCTTCACCGGCTCGGACGTCACGAAGGATGCGAACCAGCTGAACGTCACCTTCTTCCTGTCTTATGGCGACCCCGCCAAGGACCTCGGCGGCGCGCCCTTCTCGTACTTCGCCGTCCGCGCGGACCTCGCCGGGCCCAGCAGTGGCACCGTCGTCAACCAGTTCAGCGCCCGGGGCAGCCTCGCCGCCTGGCCGTTGGATCGGGACCGCCGGCACCAGATCGCGCTCTCGCTCGAGTACGACTACTTCGACAACCCCGCCTTCATCTACGGCGGACAGAGCATCCAGCTCGGCCTTGTGTCGGTCATCGGGAAGCCCGGCAAGACCTGGTGGGGCCAGACGAACCTGCTCTTCAACGGCGTCATCCTCGGGGCCGTCCAGTCCGATTACTACCAGACCCTCGAGGGGCGGAATTACGACTACGGGCCCGGTCTCGGCGCGATCGCCAGCGGCCGGATCTTCTACAAGAACCGGCTGCAGGGCACCGCGGCCTACACCGGCCTCTGGATCCACACCATCGATGGCACGGAGTCGGCCCACTACCAGGACGCCCTCCTGCTCGAGGGTCGCTACTGGCTGAGCCGGACCATCGGCGTCGGGGGCAGCTACACCGCCTACAATCGGCGCAGCGACTACAGCGACCTGCCCGAAGTGGAGGAGGCCTCGAGCTTCCTGCGGCTCTTCCTGAGTACCGCCATTCCGGGGCTGCCCACGCCATAGCGGTCTCCGGGGCGGGTCCGACTCGCCTCGGCGGCCGTCGGGAGGTAGGTTCGCGAGATGCGTCCCGCGCGACTTCCGCTGCTCCTGATGTCGCTTGCGCTCCCGGCTTTGGCCGGCGCCCAGGGCCCACGGCCCGAAGGCAGCCTCCCTGGTGGCCCGGCGGTCGCGCCGACGGCGGTTGCCCCCATGGGACGCGCGCCGGCCGACAGCCTTCCGTGCCCCGAGTGCGATCCGCCGAAGCGCTTCTGGTTCGGTGCCGCCGACCTGATGCTCATGCAGTTCATCCCCTGGGTCCCGAACGCGATCATCAAGGACCAGGTCTGGGCAGAGGTGAGCCCCCAGACCTGGAAGAACAACCTGGTGTACCCGTGGCAGTGGGACGACAACTCGTTCATGAACAACCAGTTCGGGCACCCGTATCACGGCAGCACCTACTACAACTCCGGCCGAACCAATGGCTACAACTTCTGGGCATCGGGGCTCTGGTCGTTCGGAGGAAGCCTGATGTGGGAACTGTTCTTCGAGGCGTGGGCACCCGCCCCCAACGACTTCGTCAATACGAGCGTCGGCGGCATCGTGCTGGGCGAAACGCTCTACCGGCTCTCGCGATTGCCGCTGGACAACACCGCCACCGGGGGGGATCGAGTCTGGAGGGAGTTGGTGAGCGGCCTCATCAACCCGGTCAGCGGGATCAACCGGCTGGTCCGCGGAGAAACGGGCCGGGTGAGTGCCACGCCCCCGGAGTGGAAGCCGAGCGCCATCCTCGGGATGATCGACCTCGGTTACCGCCAGACGACGCAATCCCTCGGCGGCGCCACCGAATCCGCGTCCAGCCAGTGGAACGCGACCTTCGCCCTGTCCTATGGTGATCCGATCACCGACATGAGCCGCTCGCCGTTTTCCTACTTCGGCGTCCGGGCGGACATCGCGGGGCCGACCAGTGGCACGCTCGTCAGCCAGTTCAGTGCCCGTGGGAGCCTGGCCGCCTGGCCGCTCAACGAGGACCGGACGCAGCAGCTCGCCCTCACGCTCGAGTACGATTACTTCAGCAACCCGGCGTTCATCTACGGCGGGCAGAGCGTGCAGGCGGGGCTGGTCTCCACCTTCGGTGAAGCGGGCGCAACCTGGTGGGGCCAGACCAATGTGCTGGTCAACGGGGTGATCCTCGGCGCGACGCAATCCGACTACTACGACACGATCGAGGGTCGGAACTACGATTACGGTCCCGGCGCCGGGACCCTTCTGGGCGCGCGCTTCCTGTACAAGAGCCGGTGGATGGCCACGGCAGCCTACACCGGGCTCTGGCTGTTCACCATCGACGGCAGTGAGTCGGCCCATTTCCAGGATGCGCTGTCGGTCGAGGGACGATTCTGGGCCACGCCCCGTCTCGGATTGGGCGTGAGCTACACCGGCTATAATCGACGAAGCGATTACGCGGGCTCGGTGCCGGACGTCCACCAGTCCTCGGCGTTCCTGCGGGCGTTCGTCAGCACCGCGCTGCCGGGGATGCCGCTGCCATGATTCGATCGAGGGAAGCGAGACGAATGATTCGCGCTGCCAGGTGGATGTGTGTCGGTCTGCTGGCCCTCACGATCCCCGCCACGTCGGCGGTCGGCCAGGGCCCCCGGCCGGCGTCGAGCCTCTCGGCTCAGCCGCCGGGCACACCCGGCGCCGCCGCCAGGCCCTGGAGTGGGGCGGCCACCCCGGCCGACACCCTCGCCTGCCGCGACTGCAACCCGCCGAAGCGGTTCTGGGCGGCGTTCGGGGAACTGATGCTGGTGCAGCTGATCCCGCACTACTACAACGCCTCGGTGCGAGACGCGGTCTGGGCGGAGGTGTCTGCGCAGAGCATCAAGAACAACCTCGTCTATCCTTGGGAGTGGGACGACAACGCGTTCGTGAACAACCAGTTCTCGCATCCCTATCACGGCAGCCTGTACTTCAACGCGGCCCGCACCAATGGGTACGACTTCTGGGAGTCCTTCGCCTGGCCGTTTGCGGGGAGCCTCATGTGGGAGATCGCCGGGGAGGCGTGGGCGCCTGCGCCGAACGACTTCCTGAACACCAGCTTCGGTGGCGTCGTGCTCGGAGAGACCTTCTACCGGCTCTCCTCGCTGGCGCTCGACAACACGGCGACCGGCAGCGAGCGCACCTGGCGCGAAATCGGCGCGGCGGTCCTCGATCCGATCCGCGGGTTCAACCGCCTCCTCCGTGGGGAGACGCACGGGATCTCGGCCAACCCGCCTGATTGGCGCCCCAGTCGGGTCTTCGGTGTCCTCGACCTCGGCTACCGGCGGACGTCGAACTCCTTCTCGTTCGACAGCATCGATGCGGGTACCGACCAGTGGGATGCCGCCTTCAAGTTCGCCTACGGCGATCCGGTGAAGGACCTCTCGGGAACGCCATTCTCCTATTTCGCGCTGGCCGCGGAAATTGCCGGACCGCCGCCGGAGAATTCACGCCTCCTGAGCCGACTCTCGGCCCAGGGCAGCATCGCGGCCTGGCCCCTCGGCGCGTCCGGCCACCACCAATTCGCGCTCAGCATGGAGTACGACTACTTCAGTAATCCGGCTGTCGAGTATGGCGGGCAAAGCGTGCTGGCGGGCGTCGTGTCCACCTTCGGGCATCCGGAGGATGACTTCTGGGTCCAGACCAACGTGCTTGTGGACGGGGTCATCATCGGGGCCACCCAGTCGGACTACTACGGAACGCTCGAGGGGCGGGACTACGACTACGGCCCCGGAGTGGGCGCTCTGCTGTCCGGCAGGTTGTTCTACAAGCGTCGGCTCCAGGCCAACCTTGCCTATCTCGGGTTGTGGATTCACACCGTCAATGGCGTGGATTCCGAGCACTACCAGGACGCGCTGACGCTCGAGGGCCGATATTGGTTGACCGACCGGTTCGGGGCCGGCCTCAGCGCCACCAGGTACTCCCGGCACAGCGTCTACGCCGACCAGGCGGACGTGTCGCAGGATGCCGGATTCTTTCGTGCCTTCGTGAGCACCTCGCTTCCGGGGCTGCCGCAATGACGGGAACTTCGGGCAGGAGGATTCAGATGATCAGGAGATGGGGAATCGGGACGGCGGCGCTCGTCGCGGTGCTGGCCGGCCTCTCGTGCGACAACCCGGCCGAGACCCTCGGTCCCGACAACCACGTGCAGGTGGTGAATCAGGTCGGGCACTTCCAGCTGACGGCGGACAATATCCAGAACGTGACGACCGAGCTCACGTTCGCGTGGCAGAACCCCGGGATCTACGCCGCCATCCAGCACCTCAGCTTCACGCCCCACGGGACGACGCTGCTCATCATCACCGACGCCGACGGCACGGAGGTGTACAACGGGAAGCTGCTGTACCAGCTCGACGACCGCACGCTCAACGGCACGCCCGGGGCATGGACGGTCCGGTTCAGCCTCGACCAGAGCGTCGGACAGATCGACGTCATCCTCGACGCCGCGTATCCGCCGGACTGAGCGCAGCGGCGGCTACTCCGCGCCGGCCACGGCCACCAGGCTCGTGAAGCCTTCGGGGCTCACGCTCGCCACGCCGAAGAACCAGTTGTCCACCACCAGGCCGTCGAAGCGATGGCTGGTGGCGCGCCCGACGTCCTCCCAGTGGTCCCACATCGGCGCGTCTGTGCGCCTCCAGTAGACGCGATACCCGGCCACGGCGGCCGAATCGGGCGGCGGCGTCCAGCTCAGGGTGGCCGCGGGCTGCACCGCGCCACCGAGGCGGACGCCGCGCGGCGCTCCCGGGGCCCACGACAGGGAGGCGAGGACGGCCGCATCCAGGGCGGTGATCTTCCTGGCGTAGTTGAAGTCGACCCCCTCGATCACGTCGCCGTAGGCCACCCCCCCCTCCTGCCGGACGTCCTGATGTTGCCGGGCGTAGTTCTCGTGGGCCTCCATCAGGCGCACCGCCGGATATCCGAGGTCGGCAAAGGGCCGGTGGTGTCCGCCGCGGCCGTACCGGTCGAGGCGGTAGATGAGCCACACGTCGAGGGCGGGGAAGTAGCGATCGCCCACCGCCTTGACGTAGCGCGCCAGCTGGCGGGACGTGCCGTCCACTTCGCCGCCCGTGGCCCGCCGGGCTCGCCGGGCGGAGTCGCTCTCCGTGGGCGAGGTGCCTTCCGAGAAGACCCGCACCATCGCGGTGTCGCGAATGCCGTCGCTTCCTTCGACGTTGCCCACCATGTCGTTGTTGATCACGCCGGTCATCCGCCACCCGCGTGACTGCGCCATGGCGGCCACGGTGCGACCGCCGAGAAGGCCATTCTCCTCCCCGGCCAGCGCGGCGTACACGATCGAGCCGCGAAACCGGTGGGGAGACAGGACGCGCGCTGCCTCGAGCACCGCGGCGACGCCGCTGGCGTTGTCGTTGGCTCCCGGGCTGGAGTCGGTGGCGTTCATGATGTCGGACACCCGGCTGTCGATGTCACCGCTGAGCAGGACGTACCGTCCCGGGTCCTCGGCCCCGCGCTGGATGGCGATCACGCTCACCACGTTCGTCGGCCCCGGTACCCGCGGCAGCCCCTGGTAGATCTCCCCGACATCCAGCACCTCAAGGCAGCCGCCGCAGGCGCGGGAAATCCGCTCGAATTCGGCGTGAATCCACCGGCGCGCCGCGCCGATGCCGCGTGTGGGAGACAGCGTGTCGCTCAGCGTGTGGCGGGTGCCGAACCCGACGAGCGTCCGGACGTCCGCCTCCAGGCGCCGGGCGGAGGTGGCGGTGATGATGGGTTCGAGGGTCGCGGCCGTCAGGTCGTGCGGGGCCTGTGCGGCCAGGGTGGAGGCCAGAAGGAGCGGGGCGGCGAGAATGGGCAGGCGCAGGCGCACGGGCGGCCTCCAGGGACGGGATTCCTGACTGGATTCTAGCGCCGATGCCGGTCCTTGCCGACCCGCCCGCCGGGCGTGATCTTCCGACGCAGGCACGTCCCGCCGTCGCTCCGCTCCCTGGAGGCTCCCTGCGTCCCACCCGCACTGCCCTCGCCGCGCTGCTGGTGGCCTCCGCCGCCTGTTCCCACCCGTTGCCGACGATCACCTATCGCTGCGAGGGAGGCGATTCGATCGTGGCGGGATTCGGGCCGCGGTTTGCCGAACTGCACCTGCCGCCGGACCGCGTCCTCCGCCTCCCCCCCGTCCCGGCGGCGTCGGGGGCCCGGTACAGCGACGGGCGATACGCGCTGCACACCAAGGGGGATGAGGCGGTGTTGGAGCGGGGCGGGGCGCCGCTCCTGGCAGGCTGCCGCGCGAAGGGCGCCGAGCCACTGCCGGACACCGCGCTGACGCCGCTCCGTGCCCGGACGGTGGCGGAGTCCCTCGACGCCACCCTCGACAGCGTCAAGCCGGCCGAGCGGACCCTGCAGCCGGAGCAGCGCGGATGGCAGCCGCGTGTCGTCAGCCTCTGGGCCGACAGCGGGCGGCCGGTCAAGCTGCGCGTCACCGACGCGGTGGCCACTGGCGTCACGCCCGGGTTCACCGACTATTACTTCGTCGACGGCCTCCTGCAGGTCGTGCGCGGCCCCGTGACGCAGTACGTCTTCCGCGACACGACGCTCATCTTCTGGACCACCGACTCCCTCCAGCCGGTGGCGGACGTCCCGCTGCGCGACATGGCGGCCCGGCAGAACTTCGTGCTGGGTGAGGTGCGTCAGTATCTGGCCATGTTCGGACTCGAGCAGAAACGGGGAGCGACGCCGCCATGACCCACTTCCTCGGGCTCAGGACGGCCAAGTACACCGCCCGCGATGTCGGAGCCGCCAAGGCGTGGTACACCCGGGTGCTCGGCGTGCCTCCCTATTTCGACGAACCGTTCTACGTGGGCTTCAACGTCGGCGGGTTCGAGCTGGGCATCACGCCGGATGACGCGGCGGCGTTGGAGCGCCCGGAGTCGGGGGTGGCGTACTGGGGCGTCACCGATGCGGTGGCAGCCGCGGCGCGGCTCGTCGACCTCGGGGCGACGCCCTTCGAGCCGGTCACCGATGTGGGTGGCGGAATCAGGATCGGCGCCGTCCGCGACCCGTTCGGCAACATCCTCGGCGTTATCGAGCATCCCGGCTTCAAGGCGGAGTGAGGGACCGATGGAGAAACGACTGCAGACCTGGGAGGGGGAGGAGATTGTGGTCACCTTCGACCCCAACGTGTGCATTCACTCGGGCGATTGCGTCCGGGGCCTCCCGGCCGTGTTCGACGTCCGCCTCCGACGCTGGATCCAGCCGGACAACGCCCCGGCAGGGCAGGTGGCGGACCAGGTCCGCCGCTGCCCGTCCGGGGCGCTGCAATTCCGGATGAAGAACGCGGGCTAGTACGGCTTCGGCGGGTCTCCCTGCGGGGGGGCGCCCTGCGGCGGGCCGCCCTGCATCCGTTGCTGCATCTGCTGCTGGATCGCGGCCACGTTCTTGTCGTAGATGGCCTGCTGATCGGGGGTGAGGACGCCGCGGACGTCCTTGAGGGAGGCGCTTATCAGGCCCATCGCCTTCTGGCGGTCGGCGTCGCTGGGCGGGGTACCCGGGGTCATCTGCGGCATCTTGGCCCGATAACTCGCGGTAATCGAGTCGACCTTGGCCTGCTGCGCGGGGGTGAGGGTAATGCCCTGGAGCGCCGCGGCCTGCATCCGGCCCGGCCCCCTCGGCGTGGAAGGTGTGCCGGGAGTCTGTGCTGACGCGGGGGACGCGGCGGCGGCAAGTCCGGCCGCGAAGATGGCGAGCGACGCGATGGAACGGATCCGCATGGAACCTCCTGGAGGTCGATAGAGTGGTTTGTCTCATACGCGCGATGCCGGAAGTTCGTTGACACCTCAAGTAAAACTTCATCTCTCAAGCCATAGTATCAACCATTTCAATTGATTACGGAATTCATGCACATCCGTCACACCCTAGCCTCCAAGAGGTGGTTCCAGGCCTCTTCCGTGAGATGCCTGGCCGTGGCGACGGTCGCGACGGGGATCGGATCCCCGGCGGCGTCGGCCCAGGAACCGGTCTACCGCCTCGGCACCTGGGCCGCCGACTCGTTTGGCAATCATCGGGCGGTGGTGACGGTCGGCGCGGCTGCTCCCGTGGTCTGGGCGCACCTCCCCTGGCGGCGCCCCGACCTCAACCCAGAGCGAAAGGCCGTCTGGGTCATCGACGCCCGGACCGGCCAACGGGTGCTGAACGTGGTTCGGGGGACCATTACCAGGGAATCGGGGGACATTGCCTTCGAGCCGACCAGCGGCCCCGGCGAGTACTACGTCTACTACCTCCGGTATGCCGGCTCCGTCACGTCGAACTACCCAAAGCTCACGTACCCCGGGCCTGACTCGACGGCCTCGGCCGCCTGGCTGGCGTTGTTCGATCCGCGCCAGATGAATCGACTGCCGCCGGCGCGGCTCGTAGCGTTCGAGGCCGCCGACACCCTCGATTCGTTCTATCCGATGCAGGTGATCGCGACACGGGCGGAGACCGAACGGGTCCTGGGGCAGGCGCCCGGCGCCCCTTTCCTCGTGTTCCCGGAAGACCGCACCCACCCGATCGTCATGCCGGCGGACCTTCCACAGCGCTGGGTGAGTCGCGGCGGACCCCCGGCCTTCATGGGGACCGCCTCCCGCGGGGAGTTCTACGCCTTCCAACTCGGTATCTGGGCTGCCAGGGCCCCGCTCTCCGACGTTCGAGTCACCTTCGAGCCGCTCACCGGACCCGCCGGGACGATTCCTGCCGATGCCATTCGCTGCTTCAACCAGGGCGGCGTGGACTGGCAGGGCCGAGACTTCACCGCGCTTGTAAACGTCGCGCAGGGCAGGATCCAGCCGCTCTGGTGTGGCGTGCAGGTGCCGCTCGGTGCCCGGCCCGGAGAGTACCGAGGCCGCCTTGTGGTCGGCTCGGGCGGGTCCGCCGCCGTGCCGGTGTCACTCGCCATCGTGGTCGTGCCCGACACGATCCGGAACGCCGGCGCCGACGAGCCGTGGCGCCTCGCCCGTCTGGCCTGGCTCGACTCCAGGCTGGAGGAAGACCACGGCCTCGTGCCGCCCTACACGCCGGTCTCGCGGCGGGGCGACACGCTTGGAGTCCTCGGCCGGCAACTGGTCCTCGGCAAGGACGGCCTGCCCTCATCCCTCCGGAGCTTCTATACCGTCGAGATGACCTCGATCGGTGCCCACGGCCGGAGCCTCCTCGCCGGGCCGATCCGGCTGGTGGCCGAGGACGCCGACGGCCTTGACCTCGCGTGGACGGCCGGAGGCCTCCGGATCGTGGAGCACGACACGGGGATGATCGCGTGGCAGGCCGCGAACACCGCCGGGCCGCTCCGGATGGCGCTCCGCGGGAGCCTCGAATTCGATGGCAACGCGGAGTTTTCGGTGGCGCTCACCGCGGATTCTGCCGTGACGCTCCGGGACATCCGGCTCGAGATGCCGCTCCGTCCCGACGTGGCCAAGTACATGATGGGCCTTGGCGTGAAGGGGGGCCGCCGGCCCGACTCGCTCGACTGGACCTGGGAGGTCAAGCGCAATCAGGACGGCGCCTGGCTGGGCGACGTCAACGCCGGCGTTCAGTTCAGCCTCAAGGACGACAAGTACAGCCGGCCCCTCAACACCAACTTCTACCTGTCCAAGCCGCTCGTCATGCCGGCCTCCTGGGCCAACGCGGGGCAGGGAGGATGCCGGCTTCGTGCCCGGAGGGAGGCCTACACCGTCGTCTGCTACAGCGGCGCGCGGACCATGGCGGCGGGCGAGGTGCAGCACTACGACTTCCGGCTGCTGCTCACCCCGTTTCATCCCATCGACCCCAAGGCGCAGTGGGCCACCCGGTATTTCCACGCGTACGTGCCGCTCGACTCGGTGGCGAAGATGGGCGCCAACACGGTCAACGTGCACCACGCCACCGCCATCAATCCCTTCATCAACTACCCGTTCCTGCGCCCCGAGGCGATGAAGGCCTACGTGGACAGCGCGCATGCCATGGGCATGCGGGTCAAGATCTACTACACGGTGCGGGAGCTGACGAACCACGCACCGGAAATCCCCGCGCTCCGCAGCCTGGGCACCGAGGTCATGGCGCCCGGCCCCGGCGGGGGCGCCTCCTGGCTGCAGGAGCATCTCGACACCAACTACATCGGGGGCTGGTACGTCCCTCCCATCCGCGACGCGGCGGTGGTCAACACCGGCATCTCCCGCTGGCACAACTTCTACGTCGAGGGGCTCGACTGGCTGGTGGAAAACGTCGGGATCGATGGCCTGTACATTGACGACGTCGCCTTCGACCGCAGCATCATGGTCCGGGTTCGGAAGGTCCTCACCCGCGGGCGGCCGGCGCCGCTCATCGACCTCCACTCCGCCAACCAGTACAACCCGCGCGACGGCTTTGCCAGCAGCGCCAACCTGTACCTGGAGCACTTCCCGTTCATCGACCGGCTCTGGTTCGGCGAGTACTTCGACTACAACGCCGCGCCCGACTACTGGCTGGTCGAGATGTCGGGCATTCCCTACGGCCTGATGGGCGAAATGCTGGAAGGCGGCGGCAACCCCTGGCGCGGCATGCTCTTCGGCATGACCAATCGGCTGCCGTGGTCGGGCGACCCGCGCGAGCTCTGGAAGTTCTGGGACACCTGGAAGATCCAGGACACCCGGATGATCGGCTTCTGGGTTCCGGGCTCGCCGGTCCGCACCGGCCGGCCCGACGTGCTGGCCACCGTCTACCAGGGGCAGGGGCGCAGTATCGTGGCCGTGGCGAGCTGGGCGCCCGACACCGCCCGCGTCCTGCTGGCGGTGGACTGGAACCGCCTTGGCCTCGACCCGGCCCGGGCGCGCGTAGTGGCGCCGGCGCTCCCGGGGTTCCAGCCGGCGGCCGAGTTCAAGCCGTTCGACCCGGTCCCAGTTGCCCCGGGGCGGGGGTGGCTGCTCATTTTCGAGCCGGCGGCCGCCTCCCCGGGGTCGTGACAGACTTCCTTCAACAGAGGCACCCTCATGGCAACCATGCGCGACAAGCTCAACGAGACCCTCGCGAAGCTCGAGCAGGAGCGCGACGAGCTCCGGGTCCGGCTGCACCTCGGCAAGGCGGAGGCGAAGGAGGAGTGGGACAAGCTCGACGCCCGCATCGCGGAGATGCGCAGCCGCCTCGACCGCGCCGGCGACGAAGCCGGCGAGGTGATGGAAGACGTGGCGGCGGCCGCCAAGCTCCTCGGCGAGGAGATCCGGACCGGGTTCGACCGCGTCCGACGGATGCTGTGACCGGCCCGCGAGCGGTCCCCCCCGACGCCCACCGGCTCGACCACCGCGTGCTGGTCAACGCGCCGCGCGAGCGGGTCTGGAAACTGGTGGAAGACCCGGCCGCGCTCATGCAGTGGGTCCACGGCATGAAGAGCGTGGCCGGCCCGGACGGACGGCCCGGCGGATTCGCGCTGGGCGCCACCTTCGTGCAGCGGATCCGGATCGGGCTCGTCCCCACGGCATGCCGCGGCGAGGTGATTCACTTCCAGCCGCCGTCCCGGCTGGACGTCGTGGTCCATCACGCCCTCTTTGACCTGGATATCAGCTACCGGTTCGAGGCGGCCGGGCAACAGACCGAGGTGGCCTGCGAGGCGGCGGTGCACGGTCGGGCGCTCGGGACCGTCGTTCCCCGGGCCAAGGTGGAACAGGTGACGAACACCATCCTGGAGGACCACCTCGGCGCGTTGCGGACGCTGGCCGAGGGGCGCCGACCGGGCTAGAATGATGGAGCGGGCCTACCTACGGAGGATGCATGCGGAGCGAGTTCATCGGGCCGATCGTCGTGGCGGTGTGCGTCTTCACGTTCGGCTTCCTGCTCTTCCGGGGCATGGTGTTGGAGTGGCACCGGCGGGACGGCGAATTCCGCGGGCAAGCCCACTAATTCGTTCACGGCACACTTCGAGACTCTCATGACGCTCTCACGCTGGATTCCCCTCGCACTCGCCGCGGCCGTGGCCGTCTCGCTCGGTGCCGCCTCGAGTGAACATCGGACCGATCCGGGGTCGGCCGCCGTGTCCGTCGTCACGGTATACAAGTCCCCCTCCTGCGGCTGCTGCGGGAAGTGGGTGGACTACCTCCGCGCCAACGGATTCGAGGTCAAGGTGGTGGATATGGACGACCTCTCCGAGATCAAGTCGGCGTCGGGGGTGCCGAGGTCACTGCAGACCTGTCACACCGCGATCGTGGAGGGCTATGTCGTCGAGGGGCACGTGCCGGTGGATGCACTCCGGACGCTCCTGCATGACCGGCCGAAGGTGGCCGGCATCGGCGTGCCGGGCATGCCGGTCGGGTCGCCGGGCATGGACGGGACCCCGGCACAGCACTACGACGTGATGGCGTGGGACAAGACCGGCAAGACGAGCGTCTTCGCCAAGAAATGACGGCCCCGCGCCGGCCGCCGCGCGAGGAAGCCACGCCGGAGTTCCAGGCGCGGCGCCAGGCGGCGGATGCGGCGGCGGACGCACTCCGCCGGCGGTCGCGCATAGTTTCCCTCCTCTGGTTCTGCGGCTTTCAGCTCGTCGGCGCCGGCATAGCCTCGTTCGCCTTTCACACCCGAGATGCAGAGATCGGTTGGGCTGTCCTCTGGCTCGGCTATTTCGTCGGCAATGCCGGATCGTTCCTGACCGTCTGGTGGTTCTACTTCCGCCGCGAGTCACGGGGCGATTGGTAGTCACGCCGCGGAAACCCGGTCCCGGCGCAGGGCGTAGGGGAGGAGTCCCGTTCCCGCTCCTCCCACATCGAGACCCAGATGCCTCCCCTGCGCCGCCCCCTCGGTCACGTGGTTCCGTTCCTCGCATTCCTCTTCTGCTTCGTGCCCCGACTGTCGGGCCAGGCGCCGCAAGGCTGCGCGTCCCCCGAGCATCGGCAGTTCGACTTCTGGATCGGCGACTGGAGCGTCACCACTCCCCAGGGCGACCTGGCGGGCACCAACCGCATCGAGCGGACGCTGCAGGGCTGCGTGCTCGTGGAGCACTGGACCGGGTCGAAGGGAGGGGCGGGGAACAGCTTCAACCTATGGACCGCGGCGGACGGGAAGTGGCATCAGGTCTGGGTGGACGATTCGGGCAACATGCTGCAGCTCTCCGGCGGCATGCAGGGAAGCAGCATGGTCCTCACCGGTACCCACCCGACACCCGGCCGGCCGTCAGTCACGACCACCGAGCGCATCACCTGGACGCCGCTCGATGGCGGCAAGGTCCGCCAGCTTTGGGAGTCATCTACGGACGGGGGAGCCACCTGGGGCGAGCAATTCGACGGCATCTACGCCCGAACGCCATGACCGCACCGGGCGGCCGATGAGTGGATTGACCGGGCGCGCCTGCCTGCTCGTGTGCGCACTCCTCGCGACCCACCCGACGCCGTCCCATGCCCAGGCCATCCGCGGTCGGCTCATGGACTCCTCGTCGGATGCCGGCATCGCGGGGGCCCTCGTCACGCTGCTGGACACCACCGGCTCGCCGATCGTACAGGGGGTGAGCGGACCCACCGGTCGTTTCCTCCTTCGCGCACCGCACCCTGGCGCATTCACCCTGCGGGTGTTGCGAATCGGCTTCGCCCCGTGGAACACGGAGGTGTCGCTGACCGCAGGCCAGACGAGTGAGCGTACCCTCGTGCTGGCAGACGTTCGCGTGGTGCTTCCCGAGGTGAACGTGGAAGGGCAGCCGCTCTGTGGCTCGCGGGCACGGGAAGACTCCCTCTCGGCGGTGCTGTGGGAACAGGCGAGCACCGCGCTCTCCCTCACCAACGAGGCCGTCAACTCCCGCCGCTTCCGGTTCTACACCGTCCTGCAGGATCGGACGGTGGACAGCCTGGGAAGGCAAGTCCGGGACATGGCGCCCGGGGACGTGAGCAACCTGATCACGCAGTGGCCGGTTCGCAGCCCGCCGCCCGATTCGCTGCTGGTGAACGGGTTCGTCATGAACCTGGAAGACGTGGTGGACGGACCCAGCTGGTACGGACCCGACGCGGAGTATCTCCTCTCCGCCCCCTTCTTCGCGGACCACTGCTTCGCGCTGGTTCCGCCCGGAGCCGGGCAGCCCGCGGATTGGGTGGGCCTGTCGTTCGCACCGGGGCTCCGGAGCCCGCACGCCGACATCCGCGGCGTGCTGTGGATCGACCGCGCCCACGCGGAGCTGCGTCGGCTCGACTTCACCTATACCCGTCTCCCGAGCTGGGCACACGGTCGTGACGCCTTTGGGCGACTGGTCTTCGCGCCCGTGCCGGGCGGCGGGTGGATCGTGCAGCGCTGGCTGTTGCGGGTGCCGGTGCCGGAGGTGGATTACGGCACGCGACGGGCCCGCTTCCTCGAGTATCGGGAGTCGGGGGGATATGTGTCGCAGGTGCTCACGGCCGATGGGCGCGAGGTCGTGAGCTTCCCGCCCTGAGCCCGGCTTCCGCGCCGCCCACCGGCGGCTAGCTTTCCCACACCATGCCGCCCGCCAAGCCACTTCACGCCATCGTCCCCGAGTCCGTCGTCCGGGATATCCCCACCCGCTTTCTCGAGGCGTGGGCCGATCTGGGGCCGCTCCCCGCGTGGCGCCGCCTCCTGGTGGCGGTGTCCGGGGGCACCGATTCCCTGGCGCTGCTGCACCTCCTCCACGAGACCCGGATCGGGCACCGGCTCGAGCTGATCGTCGCCCACGTGGACCACGGCATCCATCCGGACAGCGGCGTCGTTGCGCGGAGGGTAGAGGAGGCGGCCTCGGCGCTCGGACTGCCCCTGGTCGTGGGCCGCCTGGAACTTGGTCGGGGTGCCTCCGAGACTCGGGCCAGGGAGGCGCGGCACGCATGGCTTCGCCGTACCCGCGCGGCGGAGAGTGCCGATGCGGTGGCGTTTGCCCACCACCGCGACGACCAGGTCGAGACCATCCTCATGCGGCTCCTCGCCGGCAGCGGACCCGCGGGACTGGCGGGCATGCGCCCGCGGCAAGGTGACTCGATCCGGCCGCTGCTGGCCTTCTCGCGGGCGGAGCTCGCCGCCTACCTCGCCGCGCGTGGTGTCGCGGGCTGGGACGACCCGGCAAACTTCGATCCAGGGCATGATCGCTCCTGGCTCCGGACGGTGGTGTTGCCCCTGCTCGCGGACCGGGCGCCGGGCATGGCGGAGCGAATCCTCCGCGTCGGTCGACAGGCCGAGGCCGACCGGCTCGCCTGGTCCGCGCTGCTCGACACCCTGCCGGGGCTCGACGTCCAGGCGGGCCAGGACCGTATTTCCGTTGCCGGCCTCCCGTTGGCCACCTATGATTCCGCCCTCGCGATCGCCCTGCTGCAGGCGGTGGCACGGCGCGCAGGCTGCGTGCTCGGCATCGGGCGCGCCGGTCGGGTGCTCACGCTGCTGCGGGGCGGCCGGAGTGGTCGGACGGTGGAACTGGGCGCGGGCTGGTCCGCGGAACTCGCCTTCGGCCGGCTGGCGTTCTACAAGTCCAGGAGCGTCCCCGCCCCGATCAGCATCTCCGGGTCCTCCGGCCACCGGGAATGGGGTGGATGGCGGGTCTCATGGACCCGCGGTCCGGCGCCCGCCGTACAGCGCCGCGACGGTTGGGTCGGATGGTTCATCGGGGAAGGGGCAGTGCTGCGGGCCCCCCGGCCGGGCGACCGGCTGGCGCCCCTGGGCGGGACGGGGCACAGGACGGTGGCGCGGCTCCTCCAGGACGCGCGCATCGCGCGGAGCCGGCGAGCGGCCTGGCCGCTGGTGGAACTCGGAGGCGATGTGGCCTGGATCGCTGGCGTGTGCCGTGGCCGGGGCCAGCTGCCTGACAAGGGCGACGACGCACTGCGGATCGAGGTGAGCGGTGAATGACCTGGCGCGGCGAAGCGGCGGGCGGAAGGCCAAGTCGGTGATCTTCACCGCCGACGAGATCGCCACCCGGGTGGCCGGGCTGGGGCGCGAAATCACGGCGGCCTATCCCGAGGGCGACCTGCTGCTCCTCGGCCTCCTCAAGGGGAGCTTCATCTTCCTCGCCGACCTCGTCCGGGCGGTGGAACGACCCCTCCAGGTCGACTTCCTGGTGGTCAGCAGCTACGGGGCGGGGACCGTGTCGAGCGGCAACGTGCGGCTCCTCTACGACCCGGCCACCGACCTCGCGGGGAAACATATTGTGGTCGTTGAGGATATAATTGACAGCGGGAGGACGCTGAAGCGGCTGGTGGAATTGCTTCGCGCGCGGCACCCGGCGAGCCTGTCGATCTGCGCTCTGCTCGACAAGCGAATCGCCCCGGAACCGCCCCCGGAACTCCGGTTCGTCGGATTCCACGCTCCGCCGGCGTTTCTTGTCGGCTACGGGCTGGACCATGCCGAGGAGTGCCGGCACCTCCCCTATATCGTTGACCTGGACTGACGCATGGCTGAACGCATACCTCCCCGTCCTTCGGGCCCCAACTGGGCCGGCCTGAGCAAGAACCTCGCGCTCTGGCTGCTGGTGGGCCTGTTGGCGTTGACGTTGTACAACACGATGAACCGGCAGAAGAACCCCACACAGGAGTTCTCCTACACCTCGTTCCTCGCGCAGCTCGACGCCGGCAACGTCGCCGACGTCACGGTGTACGACGGGAAGCGCCTCGAAGGCGACTTCCGGACGCCGGTCCTGCAGGACTCCCGGTCGGCCAAGAGCTTCATCGTGCTCCTGCCATTCACCAACAGCGAGCAGCTCCAGACCCGGCTCGAGGCCTCGGGTGTGACCATCGAGGCCAAGGAATCGCGGGGCGGGTTCACCACCTTCCTGCTGAACGTCTTCCCGACGCTGGCCATCATCGCGCTCTGGATCTTCCTCTTCCGTCAGCTGCAGTCCGGCGGCAACCGGGCGTTCTCCTTCGGCAAGTCCAAGGCGAAGCTCCTGACGGGCGACACGCCGAAGCTCACTTTCGCCGACGTGGCCGGGGCGGACGAGGCCAAGGTGGAGCTGCAGGAGATCATCGAATTCCTGAAGGACCCGCAGCGGTTCACCCGCCTGGGCGGCCGCCTGCCGAAGGGCGCCCTGCTGGTGGGGCCCCCGGGCACCGGCAAGACGCTCCTGGCCAAGGCCGTGGCGGGCGAGGCCGCGCGTCCGTTCTTCTCGATGTCGGGTTCCGACTTTGTCGAAATGTTCGTCGGGGTCGGCGCCAGCCGGGTGCGCGACCTCTTCGAGCAGGGGAAGGCCAACGCGCCCTGCATCATCTTCATCGACGAGATCGATGCCGTCGGACGCCATCGCGGCGCGGGCCTGGGCGGCGGGCACGACGAGCGGGAGCAGACGCTGAACCAGTTGCTCGTGGAAATGGACGGCTTCGAGTCCAACGACGGGGTCATTCTTATTGCGGCCACCAACCGGCCGGACGTACTCGACCCCGCGCTCCTCCGGCCCGGCCGGTTCGACCGGACCATCGTGGTGGATGCCCCCGACGTGCGCGGGCGCGAGGGCATCCTGCGGGTCCACACCCGGAAGATCCCGCTGGCGGCCGACGTGCGGCTCGACACGCTCTCGAAGGGCACACCGGGCCTGGCCGGGGCCGACCTGGCGAACCTGGTGAACGAGGCAGCACTGCTGGCCGCGCGGAAGAACAAGACCCTCGTGTCCATGCTCGACTTCGAGGAGGCGAAGGACAAGGTCATGCTGGGCGTCGAGCGTCGGAGCCTCGTCCTGACCGAAGACGAGCGCCGGCTCACCGCGTACCACGAAGCCGGACACGCCGTCGTGGCGCTGAAGACGCCTGGCAGCGATCCGGTGCACAAGGTGACCATCGTGCCGCGTGGCCGGGCGCTGGGGCTCACCGCCTCGCTGCCCGAGACCGACCGCCACAGCTACACCAAGGACTGGCTCATCGGGAACCTGGCAATGTTCTTCGGGGGCCGGGTGGCCGAGGAACTCGTGTTCGGACCGGAAAAGGTCACGACCGGGGCAGGGAACGACATCGAGCGCGCCACCGGGCTGGCCCGCCGGATGGTGACGCAGTTCGGCATGAGCGAGCGGGTCGGCGCCATGGCCATCGGCGACCGTGAGCAGGAGGTCTTCCTCGGTCGCGAGTTCGGCCAACGGCGCGAAGTGTCGGAGCGCACCGCCGAAATCGTGGACGACGAGGTCAAGCGGCTGCTCGACGAGGCGTACGCCAAGGCGAACGTGCTATTGACGGCGCACCGCGACCTGCTGGAACGGATCGCGCAGGCGCTGCTGGAGCGCGAGACCATCGACCGGGAGGACCTCGACCTGCTGGTGCAGGACCTGCCGCTCCCGCCCCGCGAGGTGCCCCCTGCGCCCCCGGCGCCCGCGGCGGCGGTCGCGCCAAAGGGCGTCGCGCCGGCGGCGTT
>DAOMFQ010000006.1:0-23160 GCA_035429905.1 Gemmatimonadales bacterium | reverse complement strand
ACATCCTCCTGCTGGGCGGCGTCGTGGTCGGGGCCTTCGCGGGCTCGCTCATGAGCGCGGTCATTACGCTGGCCCAGGCCAGCGAACTGCGGAGCGCCATGCTCTGGCTCCTTGGGGGGTTCGGCATGGCGTCCTGGCCGGCCGTGCTGGTCTTCGGGACCTACGCAGTGCTGCCGCTCGGTTTGTTGGTGGTGAGCGCGCGGGGGCTGGACCTCCTCACGCTGGGCGAGGAGAACGCGCAGCACCTCGGCGCGGACGTCGAGTCGTTGAAGCGACGGGTGTACCTCTCGGTGGCGGCGCTGACCGGTGCGGCGGTGGCGGTGTCCGGGGTCATCGGATTCGTGGGTCTCGTCGTGCCGCACGTGGTCCGCCGGTGGGGAGGCCCGCTGCACCGGCAGCTCCTCCCCGCGGCCTTCCTGGCCGGTGGCTGCTTCCTGGTCCTGGCCGACCTGCTCGCCCGCACCGCCTTCCGGCCGCTGGAGTTGCCGGTCGGCGTCGTGACGGCGCTCATCGGCGTGCCGATCTTCGCGCTGCAGCTGCGGCGGTCACTCCGATGATCCTCGCAGGCGTGGACCTGTCGGTGCGGTACCCGGGGGCCGCTCGGGCCGCCCTCGACCGGGTCACCTGCGAGGTCGCGCGGGGCGAGTTGCTGGCTATCGTCGGCCCGAACGGCAGCGGCAAGTCGACGCTGCTGCGCGCGCTGCTTGGCCTCGTGGAGCTTGAGTCAGGTTCGGTGGCGCTGAAGGGGAAGCCGCTGGCGGGCTGGCGCCGCGAGGAAATCGCGACCGTGCTCGGCGTGGTCAGCCAGCGGGAGGAGATCCTCTTCCCGCTCGGCGTGGAGGACACCGTGCTGATGGCGCGCTACGCCCGACTGGGACCGCTGGCCCCCGCCGGTGCGGCCGACACGGCGGCGGTCCGCTCGGCGCTCGAGCGGTGCGATGCCTGGCCGCTCCGTGGCCGCCGCACCGACACCCTGTCCGGCGGGGAGTGGCAGCGGGTGCGCGTGGCGCGGGCCCTCGCGCAGGAACCGGAAGCCCTCCTCCTCGACGAGCCGACCGTGGCACTGGATGTCCGCCACGAAATGGAGGTCTTCGAACTGGTGCGCGCGCTCGCCAATGGCGGACTGGGGGCCATGGTCATCACGCACCACTTGAACCTCGCCGCGCGGTACGCGGACCGGATGCTCCTCCTCGACCAGGGCCGGACCGTCGCGCACGGCACCCCGGAGGAGGTTCTGCGCGAGGACATTCTGACCTCGGTCTTTGGCTGGCCGGTGGCGGTCTCCCCATGGCGTGATGGCTCCCCGCAGCTCATCCCGCTCCGGCCAGGGGAGCGCCCGGTCCCGTGAGGACCTGCGCGGCAGTCCTGATGCTCGGACTCGGGCTTCCTGTCGCCCTCGGTGCCCAGTCGCCCGCGTCACTGCGCGGACGGGTGCTGGACGCGGCGAGCGGCGCCCCGCTCGTGGCGGCGCGGGTCGAACTGGGAGAGTCGGTGGCGCTCACCGGGAGCGACGGCCGGTTCGCCCTGGGGAATCTCGCCACGGGCATCTTCACACTGGTGGTGAGCGCCGTGGGGTACCGGCCGGAACGTGGCGCCGTGGACCTCCTGCCCGGTATGGAGACGGATCGCACGGTGCGCTTGACCGCGCTGACCCCGATGCTCCCCGACATCGACGTCCAGGCCGCACCGGCCGGCGCCACGCTGGAGCACGACGCGCTGGTGCGGAGAGGGTCCGACCTCGCCTCCGCCATCGACGGGTGGGAGGGGATCGTGGTGCGGCGGAGTGGCGGGAACGGTCCGGCCTCGCCCCAGGTGCGGGGCAGCGCTCCCGAAGAGGTGCTCGTCGTGCTGGATGGCTTCGCCCTGAACGATCCGCTCACCGGGCGGGCGGACCTGAGCCGGGTCTCCACGCGGGACGTGGCCTCGGTCCGCGTGTCGGCCGGCGCCCAGTCCTCGGGCGCGGGTGGCGCGGCGCTCGGCGGGGTCATCTACGTTCAGTCACGTCCATCCGCACAGTCGGATGGCTCGGCCTGGATCGGGAGCCACGGCAGCGGGGGCGGCACGGTGGCGGGCACAGTCGGCCAGGCACGGATCTTCGCGCGCGCCGAGCTCCTGCCGGATGACTTCCCATACACCGTGCCCGCCAACCGGGGCGGTGGCGAGGCGCTTCGCCAGAATGCTGGCGGGGCCATTGGCTCGCTCTCGATTCGCCGCCCCGGCACGCTTGCCGTGCAGGCCCGCGCCAGCGCCTCGCAGCGCGGCCTCCCCGGGCCGGTGGGGAACGAGACGCCGACGGCGGAGGCCAGGGACCTTGCCGGCTTCCTCGGGCTCACGCTGGTGAAGGGGTCGACCTGGAGCGGCTCCCTGCAGTACCTCCGGAGCAACGCGACCGACCCAACGCCGCCCGCGGGGCCGGGGTATGATGTGAATTCAGAAGGGGTGAGCGGCACGCTCGACTGGTCCGGCACCCGGGCATTCCAGTTCTCCGGCTGGAGTGGAAGCCTCGAGCTGGGGGCTGGGGCACGGCACGACCAGTACAATGGCGACATCGTGCGGAACGGCACCGAGTTCAACCGGGGAGGGGTACGGGCCATGGCGACCCTGCGCGCACCAGGCGACGCCTCGACCACGTTCACCCCGTCAATCCGGCTCGACACCTGGACCGGCGAGTCGGGCCCCTTGATCAGCGCAAGGCTGGACGCCGCCTGGCAGCAGCGGTCCACCGCGCTCCACGCCTCGGTCGGGAGTGCGGTCACGGCGCCGCCGCTGGCCGACCTGTTCTTCAGGGAGGGAGTGGGGGTCGCACTCAACCCCTCGCTCCGTCCGGAGCGGGTGCGGTGGGAGGTCGAGCTGGGGCTGGATCAGGATTGGCGACTCTTCGGGCGGCCCGCCGAAGTCTCGCTCCGTGGGTACTACGGGATGGTCGAGGATATGATCCTGTGGGCGCCCGGGGTTGGATTCATCTGGAGCCCACGCAACTATGATGTGGTGCGGCGAGGCGCGGACGCCTCCCTGCGCCTGCAGCCGCTGCCATCCGTTTCCCTGGAGGCGCAGGGAGCGTGGACCCCGATCACCTACGACGTGCCGGGGGGGGACCAGGTCCAGTACCGGCCGCGCGCCACCTGGGGCGCCACCGCGGCATGGGCCGGCGGTGCGTGGGGCGCGGATACTCGATGGAGGTGGGTCGGGGAGCGCTACCCGAACCCGGGCGGGGTCAATCCGCGGCCCGCCTTTGGAGTGCTCGATGTGGGCGTCGAGCGCGCCCTTGGCGCCGCGGTGGTCCGAGCCGACCTGCGCGACGTGTTCGATGCACGACCCGAATTCCTTGCCGGCTACCCGACTCCCGGGCGCACGGCCGTCCTTTCTGTTTCGCTGGAGTGGCAATGATGGTCTCCTCTCGCCTCCGCTGTGGTGTGGCCGCTTCGGCGACCGTCCTCCTGGCGGCATGCGCCGATCCCGAAGCGCCGCTGCCGGCCCCGTCGGAGGTGGTGCTCGTCGTGAACTCCATCGAGTCTTCGCTCAGCGTCGTCCCGGTCGACGCCACCGGCTCGACCTACACGATCCCTCTCGGCGGGACCACACCGACGCCGGTCGGTGTCTCCGCATCGGGCGCCTGGGCCATCGTGCCGATGGGCCAGGATCACGCCGTCACCGTGGTGGACCTCTCCATCGGGACCGTGTCGCGGGTGATTCCGCTGGCCAACGGGTCGTTCGCCACGGGGTCGGCCGTGGTGGATGATTCGATCGCCTACGTGGCGAATCCCGGCCTCAACACGGTGACGCGCATCAACTACCTGACGGGCGACACCGCGAGCGTGGCGGTCGGGGTCTACCCGCAGGCCGTGGTGTTCACCCGCGGCAAGGTGTTCGTGATCAACGGCAACCTGGTGAACTACGTGCCGGACGGCCCGGGATGGATCACCGTCATCGACCCGGTCACGAACGCGAAGGCGACGGGCATCGATTCGATCCCGCTGCCGGCCCCCGGCAACCCGCAGTTCGGCGTCGTGGCGGGGGACGGCCTGCTGTACGTGATGAACACCGGGAACTATGTGGACGAAGGGCGGCTCTCCATCGTCGATCCCGTGGCGCGAGTCGAGGTGGCGAACTTCGGCGGGTTCGGCGCGGGGCCGGGCACCCTCGCCACCGACGGGGGCGACCGCCTCTTCGTGAGCTCCTTCACCGAAGGGCTGATGGAGTTCAATATCGATACCCGCACCGTCGTGCTCGGCGCGGGTGACGGCCTGCCGATCCCGGAGAATTCCGGTGTGGCGGTGGATGCCGAGGGGCGGGTGTACGCCATCACGGCCGGGTGCGGCGGCGGGGGCGGCGGGTCGGCGCACGTGCTGCGCCCCGACCTGACCGAGCGGGCCCTGGTGCCGCTCGGCATCTGCGCCATCGGCACCGCCGTCACCCGGATTCCGGCGCAGTAGATTGGGGGGCATGGCCCCCGTCACGACCCCCGCGATCATCCTCGGTGCGCTCCGCTACAGCGACACCTCGAAGATCGTGCGGCTGGCCACGCGGGACCTCGGCATCCGGAGCGCGCTCGCCAAAGGAGCACTCCGCCCCAAGAGCCGGTTCGGGGCCTCGCTCCAGCTGCTGAGCGAAGGTGTCGCCCACCTGTACCTCAAGGACACCCGCGACCTCCAGACCCTCACCGCCTTCGATCTGACCCACCTCCGCGCGGGGCTCGCGGCCGACCTGCCAAGGTTCGCCGCGGCGGCCGCCATCGGCGAGGTGGCCTGGCGGTTTTCGCCGGCGGAATCCCATCCCGACAGCTATGACCTGCTGAGCGGCGCGCTCTCCATGCTGGAGACCGCCCCTGCCGAGGCGGTCGAGGTGCTGGCGCTCCGCATGCTCTGGCGGCTGATCAGCGTGCTCGGATTCGCCCCGGCGCTGGAGCGGTGCGCCCGCGACGGCACACCGCTGCCCGCCGAAGGCCCGCTCCGATTCAGTGCCGCCGAGGGGGGCGCGCTCTGCGCGCGATGCGGGGAGGGGCAGGGTATCACTCACCTCTCAGCGGGTGACCGGGCCGACCTCGAGGCACTGGTCCGCGCCGACATCGACCTCCCAGTGCTGGATGAGCGGCACGCGGCGGCGCACCGGAGGCTGATTGGGCGGTTCCTGCGCCATCACCTGGCGGAAGGGGGCGCCATGCCGGCGCTGGCTTTCTGGGAAGACCGGACCTGGGTGGCGGCGTGATCATCGGCACGGCCGGGCACATCGATCACGGGAAGTCGGCCCTGGTCGAGGCGCTGACCGGCCGCCGCATGGACCGGCTGGCGGAGGAGCAGGCGCGCGGGATCACCATCGACCTGAACTTCGCCCCCCTCCGCCTCGCGGATGGCACTCTCGCCGGGATGGTGGATGTTCCCGGCCACGAAGACTTCGTCCGGACCATGGTGGCCGGCGCGGCCGGCGTGGATCTGGTGCTCCTCGTGATTGCGGCCGACGAAGGGATCATGCCGCAGACCCGCGAGCACCTGGCCATCGTGGAGGCACTCGGCATCCCGCGAGGCATCCCGGTGCTGACCAAGAGTGACCTGGTGGATCCGCCACGGCTCGCGGTGCTGGGGAACGAAGTGGACGCCTGGCTCTCGGCGTCGCCGGTGGCATTCTCGGCGGCCGGTGCCGTGTCGGCGCGGAGCGGTGCCGGGGTAGATGCGTTGCGCGACGACATCGGCGCCGTGGCGGCGCGGGCGCCGGCGCGCAGCGACCGGGCGCCCTTCCGGATGCCGGTGGATCGGGCGTTCTCGGTGGCCGGCACCGGGACGGTCGTCACCGGGAGCGTCTGGTCCGGCTCCCTCGAAGTTGGGGCCGAGGTCCGCCTGCTCCCGTCGGATCGTGTCGCGCGGGTGCGCACCATCGAGGTGCACGGTGCGCGGTGCGAGCGGGCCCGGGCGGGCCAGCGTGCTGCGCTCGGGCTCGCCGGGCTCGATCGCGAGGCGGTACGGCGGGGCGACACGGTGGTGGACCGGCAGCTTCCCTGGGAGGTTACCACCGCGCTTGACGTGAGCGTGCGGCTCCTGGCCAACGCCCCGCGCGGACTCGCCGCGCGGACGCGGGTGCATGTCCACCTGGGCACCGCCGAGGTGCTTGCGCGCGTTCAGCCGCCGTCGCCGATCGCGCCCGGCGATGCCGGCCTCGCCAGGCTGCTGTGCGAGGCGCCCGTGGTGGCACAGGGAGGCGACCGGTTGGTCATTCGGAGTTACAGCCCGGTCGAGACCATTGGCGGCGGCATGGTCCTCGACCCGCACCCGCCCGGGGGCCCGGCGGTGTGGCCCGCCGGCTTGGAGTCGCTCGATGCTCATCGTCGGCTCAGGGCGCTCGTCGAACGCCACCCTGCGGGGAGGTCGTCCGAGGAGTTGGCCCTCCTGTCCGGGCTTGCGATTCCGGAGGTCGAGGCGTCTCTGGGCGGCGACTCAGGCTTCCGGCGCCTCCCGCGCGGGTGGGCCCGCGCGGCGGACCTCAAGGC
Organism: Gemmatimonadales bacterium; assembly: GCA_035429905.1. Lineage (GTDB taxonomy): Bacteria > Gemmatimonadota > Gemmatimonadetes > Gemmatimonadales > GWC2-71-9 > SPDF01. The sequence continues at coordinate 16,682 of DAOMFQ010000006.1, read as the reverse complement.
AGCCGGTGATCGCGGCCTGGCGCTGGTCGCGGCGTTTCATGGCGAGCACCCGTCGTCCGCCGGGATGCCGATCGAGACGCTCCGACGCGAGGTACATCGGTCGGCACTCATTGCCGAAGCGGCGATTGCCGACCTCGCGGCAGCGGGAACCCTGGTGATGGAGGCCGGCGTCGCGCGGTCGCCAGGATTCACGCCACAGATCGTTGGCGGCAGCAAGGTGGTGGACCGGGTGCTGGAAGTCATCCGGGCGGCGGGGCTGGCCGCGCCGGCCGTCCCAGAGTTGGAGCGGCAGCTGCCGGGGACCGACGTCGCCGGGGCCCTCCGGCTGGTGGCGCGTGCAGGGCAGGTGGAAGCGGTGAGCCGGGACTGGTATGTCGCCCGGGGGGCACTGGAGGGATTCGGGGGGATGCTCGCCGAGGTGGGCCGGGACGGAGAAATCACGGTGGGGAAGATGAAGGACCGGACCGGCCTCTCGAGAAAATACTTGATACCGCTCCTGGAGTGGGCGGACCGGCGCGGGCTGACCCGTCGCATCGGGGAGTCACGGCGGCTCACTTGACAGGGTACTCGAGGTGGTCACATACTTCAGTCAGAATGGCGTAAGTGCGCCACTATCAATCGTTTCGACGGAGGTGCTTCCACCCGCTTCACAACCCTTGTTCGAGTGAGGTTCCGTATGGCAGGCCGTGCCTGGACGGGGCTGTTACTCGGGCTCACGGTCGGGATGGCTGCACCCGCCTCTGCGCAGGTCCGTCCACCACCGCCGGTGTTTGAGCTCGGTGACAACTACCCCAACCCGTTCTTCCCGGCCACGTCCATCCCGTTCGTCCTCACGCCGGAAGCGTGCACCGACGGGCACACCCCATTGGTGACGCTGGAGATCTACAACGTGCTCGTGCAGGTGGTGGCCGTGCCGGAGCTGCAGTCCGGCGGCCGGGAACGGGTGCGAGGTCTCCGACTGCGGTGTGGGTCCTATGTGGCCTATTGGAGCGGCCGCTATCTGGATGACGATCGAGAGGTGACGCCCGGGGTCTACTACTACCGGTTAACGGTGGACGGTCAGAGTCAGGTCAAGAAGATGATCGTCCGCAAGGAGAACCAACCCGCACAGTGATTCGTTCGCATGGCGAGGGACATCCCGGTGGGTGTCCCTCGTTCCATTTGCGGCCGAGAGGTTGCGTGCTGTCAGAACGGCAGGATCTTTAGGTACATCCTTTGCCCTCCACGGCTCATCATGCTGAGACCCGAACGACTGACCCTGAAGGCGCAGGAGGCCTTTCGCGATGCCTCGGAGGATGCGCGGCGTCGCGGCAATCCTGTGCTCAATGACACCCACCTGTTCGCGGCGCTGTTGGCCCAGGACGAAGGGGTGGTCCAGCCGCTCCTTCAAAAGGCCGGCCTCAACATCGCGGCGCTGAAGGAGGAGCTGGAACGCGAACTGGCGCGATTGCCGCGTCAGGAGGGCGCCACCGGCGAACCCGCCTTCAGCCGCGAGCTCCACAAGATCTTCGACCGGGCGGAAGAGGAGGCCAAGGCGCTCAAGGACGCCTACGTCTCCACCGAGCATCTCATGCTCGGCCTGGCGGCAGAAAAGGGCACCACGGCCAGGAATCTCCTCAATGCCAGCGAGGTGACGGTCGAGGTGTTGCGCGAGGCCCTGGAGGGGGTCCGCGGCGGTCACCGCGTCACCGACCAGTCACCCGAGCAGCAGTACCAGTCGCTCGAGCGCTACACGCGCAACCTCACCGACCAGGCCCGGAAGGGGAAGCTCGACCCGGTCATCGGCCGGGACGAGGAGGTCCGCCGCGTCATGCAGGTGCTCTCCCGCCGTACCAAGAACAATCCGGTCCTCATCGGGGAGCCTGGCGTGGGCAAGACGGCGATCGTCGAGGGGCTGGCGCAGCGGATCGTGCATGGCGACGTCCCCGACTCGCTCCGCAACAAGGATATCGTGGCGCTCGACATCGGCCTCCTCCTGGCCGGCGCCAAGTACCGCGGAGAATTCGAGGAGCGGCTCAAGTCGGTCATCAAGGAGCTGATGGACGCGGAAGGGCGGTATATCGTCTTCATCGACGAGATGCACACCCTTGTCGGGGCAGGGGCCGCCGAAGGCGCGGTGGACGCGAGCAACCTCCTCAAGCCGGCGCTGGCACGCGGCGAGCTCCACGTCGTAGGCGCCACCACCCTCGACGAGTATCGGAAGCATGTCGAGAAGGACGCGGCACTCGAGCGCCGGTTCCAGCCGGTCCTCGTCGGGGAGCCCAGCGTGACGGACACGATCGCCATCCTGCGCGGGCTCAAGGAGCGTTACGAGGTCCACCACGGCGTCCGGATCACCGACAACGCGCTGGTGGCGGCGGCGACGCTGTCGGACCGGTACATCGGCGACCGCTTCCTGCCGGACAAGGCCATTGACCTGGTCGACGAAGCGGCCAGCCGGCTCCGCATCGAGATCGACAGCCTGCCCCAGGAAATCGACGAGGTGGAGCGGCGGCTGGTCCAGCTCGAGATCGAGCGGCAGGCGCTGCTCAAGGAGAAGGACAAGGCAGGTCGGGAGCGGCGGCAAGCAGTGGAGCGCGAAATCTCCGCGCTCAAGGAAAAGAGCGCGGGGATGAAGGCGCAGTGGCAGTCCGAAAAGGCCGCCATCGGCGAGCTGCAGGCCGCCCGCGCCGAGGTGGACGGGCTCCGGACCGAGGTGGACCTGGCAACCCGCCGCGGCGACCTCCAGAAGGCTGCGGAGCTGCGCTATGGCCGCATCCCCGACCTCGAGGCCAGGCTGCAGGGCATGGAGGCCCGCCTCGTCGAGGTGCAGCGCCACGCCCGCTACCTCAAGGAGGAGGTGGACGCCGACGACATCGCCGAGGTCGTGGCCAAGTGGACCGGGATTCCCGTGTCACGGATGATGGAGTCGGAACGGGAGCGGCTCACCCGGCTCGAGGAGGAGCTTGCGCAACGGGTGGTGGGGCAACCCCAGGCGGTCGCCGCCGTATCCAACGCCGTGCGGCGGAGCCGGGCGGGGCTGCAGGACCCGAACCGCCCAACGGGCTCGTTCATCTTCCTCGGCCCCACCGGGGTCGGCAAGACGGAAACGGCCCGCGCCCTGGCGGATTTCCTCTTCGACGACGAGCGCGCCGTGGTCCGGCTCGACATGTCGGAGTACATGGAGAAGCACGCGGTGGCGCGGATGATCGGCGCGCCCCCGGGCTATGTCGGGTACGAGGAGGGCGGGCAGCTCACCGAGGCCGTCCGGCGGCGGCCCTACAGCGTGGTGCTGTTCGACGAGATCGAGAAGGCGCACGCCGACGTGTTCAACGTGCTCCTCCAGATCCTCGACGACGGGCGCCTCACCGACAGCCAGGGCCGGGTGGTCGACTTCCGCAACACCGTCATCATCATGACGAGCAACATCGGGGGCGGGCACATCGTCGAGGCGGGTGCCACTGCCGACGATGAGGCGTGGGCGGTGGTGGACCGGGCGGTGCGGAACGAACTGCGTCACCACTTCCGCCCGGAGTTCCTGAACCGGGTGGATGACATCATCGTCTTCCGGCCGCTGGGGCGCGACGACATTCGGCACATCGTGGACCTGCAGCTCGCCCGGCTCGGCGCGCTGCTTGCCGACCGCAAGCTCGGCCTCGAGGTGACCGCCGAGGCACGGGAACTCCTGGCCGAACTGGGGTACGACCCGGTGTACGGCGCCCGGCCGCTGAAGCGCGTCATCCAGCAGCGGCTGCAGAACACGATCGCGCTCGAAGTGCTGGAAGGGCACTTCCCGGAGGGTTCCACGATTCGCGTCACGCGTGACGGCGGGGAGCTCCGGCTCCAGTCGGTGGCCGGCTCGCCGGAGGCGGCAGTTGCGTAGGGGCGGGGCGACCAGCGCCGACGTCGTCTGGATGGAGTCGGCCCTCCGCCTGGCGAGGGCGGCCGCCGTCCGGGAGGAGGTGCCGGTTGGTGCGCTGGTGGTCCGGGAAGGGCAGGTCATCGCGCAGGCGCACAACGAGACCATCCAGCGGAAGGACCCCACCGCCCACGCGGAGTTCCTGGCCCTCCAGCGTGCGCTCGAAGTGGCGGGCGAGGACCGGCTGCTGGACTCGACGCTGTACGTGACGCTGGAGCCGTGCGCCCAGTGCGCCGGCGCCATCGTGCTCGCAAAGGTGGGCGCCGTGGTGTTCGGGGCGTGGGACGGGCGCGCCGGGATGGCAGGGTCGGTCCATGACCTCCTCCGCCATCCCCGGCTGAATCACCGTCCCGACGTCATCGGCGGCGTGCTGGCCGAAGAATGCGGCGAGTTGCTTAAGGATTTCTTTCGAGCCCGCCGCTGAGGGGTCTTGGCGGGCTGCGTTGACCCTCCCCCCTGGGGTGCCTATTTTTGGGCCTGCCAATCGGACCCGTGGCCAGGAGTGACAGGCATGCCGGCGAAGTTCGTGTCCAACAAGGACGAGACCATCCCGCTCTTCGAGAATCCGTGGCTCGAGCGGCTGTCGCACATCCATCCCGCCACTCCCGCCGTGGTGTTCCTGCCGATCGCCGGCTGGTTCCTCTGGCGCGGGCTGCAGGACGCCTCTGCGCTCGTGGTCGCCGGGCTGGTGGTGGCCGGGCTCTTCGTCTGGACGCTGACCGAGTACTCCCTGCATCGCTGGGTGTTCCACTATCAGCCGACCAGCCAACTCGGCAAGAAGCTGCACTTCCTGATGCACGGCATCCACCACGACTACCCGCAGGACCACACCCGGCTCGTCATGCCGCCGCCGGTGAGCCTTCCGCTCGCGGCCGCGTTCGGGCTCGTGTTCAGCTGGATGTTCGGGCCCTATTTCGAGGGGATCTTCGCGGGGTTCCTGGTCGGGTACGTCATCTACGACACCACCCACTACGCCACGCACCACTGGAAGATGCAGAGCCCCGTCGGCCGGTTCCTGCGCGAGTACCACCTCCGGCACCACTACCGCGACGACGACCTTGGCTACGGGGTGAGCTCGCCGCTGTGGGACTACGTGTTCGGCACGGTGGCCACGCGCACCCGGGCCAATCGGCGGGAGGCCGAGGGCCAGGTCAGCCGCTGACCGCGGTGCGGGCGAAGTGAAACGGGCCGTCCACGGCAGTGGGCGGCCCGTTCTCGTTGCATGGGTGCCTGCGCCTCCCGGCTTGCCGTCCCGGCGTCCGGCAGTTACGGATGGATCCGGGTCGGCACCGCTTGTCCGGGGCCAGCAGCAGGAGCGGGCGCGGCGAATGGCGCCTTGCCAGCGGGCAAGGGGTCCAGCCGGGGGGCCTCGTAGTCGGCTGGTGGCACCCGGAGCACCAGCGCCGGCACGAGCGTCACGCACAAGGTGTAGAGGACCAATCCGCCGACGAGCTGCGACGGCACCTCCGGCCGCTCCCGAAGGAGGTCCGCGAGCACGAGGGTGAAAACCAGGGTCGGCAGGAGCGCGAGTCCGATGCGCAGACTCTTGGCCGGGGGCTCGCCGAGCGCGATCCGGCGATGCAGCGCCGACTTGCCGAGCCGGAGGGCCACCCCGCCGACGACCAGGACCACCCCAGTCAACAGGGCCAGCCCGCTCAGTTCGTCACGCCGCACTCCCTGACCGGCCTTGAAGAAGTAGAAGGGTACAAATACCGCGGCGAAGGCCTCCACCCCCGCCAGGACCCGCTCCGACGAGGCCGCCGGAAGCCGCGTCCGGAACTGGCGCGCCGCCAGCCCGACCAGGAAGGCGCCGACGAGATAGTACACCCCGAGGGCCCTCGTCGCCGACGCGCAGACCATGGCCACCATGAGGAGGAATGCAAACTCCGACTTGGGGGCGAACGGGGCCACCCGCGTGGCAAACCAGCGGAAGAGCGGCGGCAGCACGGCCAGCAACCCGGCCAGGGCGAGCGTGCTGAGGGCCATGTGCTGGACCGAGGTGGACTGCAGGACCACGAACATCACGCCAAGCGCGAAGAGCTCGGAGGAGATCGCCATCGATGTGGTCCATCGCTGCTCGGCCGGCGTGAGCCCGAGGGAGCCCAGGCTGTCGAGTATGAACCCAGCCGAGGGCGTGAGGATGGCGAGTCCCACCAGGATTGCGGAGCGTGGCGTCAAGCCGAACACCGCCGCCGCGCCCGCGGCCACGGCCACCAGGGCGAGGCTCCAGATGCCGAGGTGCTGCAGCAGGACCGGCAGGTCGGGCCGTAGCTCCTCGACGTCGGCATCGAGGCCGGCGAGGAGGAACAGGGCCACGATGCCGAACGTGGCGAGGAGCGCGATCGTCGGGTCGTGCACAAACAACCCCAGCGCCGTCGCCCCTCCGCCGAGGAGGAGGCTGGTGATGGCCGAGGGGAGGCGATACCGCTGCAGGAACCGCGGCACCACGAAGAGCACGAAGAGCAGCAGGATGTAGGTCAGGTCTCTCGGCATACACCAAGATGCGCCGGAGTCCGATCCGCCCGCAACGTCGCGATGCGCGCTCCCATCAGGGCGCCACGTCGTGGAAGGCGAGCTTCCGCTCGTTTTCCAGCGCCCACCGGAGCGCCCACTCGTTCTCGAAGAGCAGCAGCGGCCGGCCCTTGGTGTCGAACAGCCGGAGCCGCCCGCGGGCCGAGGCGGCCTGTTCGATCGCCTCGGCGCTTCCGGTGACCCATCGGGGATAGCGATACCCTACCGGCTCGAACCGGCAGGGTGCGCCGTACTCGTGCTCGAGACGGAAGAGCATGACGTCGAACTGGAGCTGGCCGATGGCTCCCACGATCGGGGCCGGGCCGGTTTCCCCCTCGGCGTAGAACACCTGCGCCGCGCCTTCCTCGGACAATTCGCGAAGCCCCGTGTCCAGCTGCTTCCGGCGGAGCGGGTCCGCGGGAAACGCCCGGGCGAAGTGTTCCGGGGGGAATCGCGGGATGTCCTGGAACTCCAGGTCGGGGCCGGAGGAGAGGGTGTCGCCGATCCGGAGCCCTCCGCGGTCCATGACGCCGATGACGTCTCCCGGCCAGGCCTCCTCGATGCTGACCCGCTCGCGGGCCAGGAACTGCTGGGGCGCGGAGAGCCGGATCGTCCGGCCGGTGCGGACCTGGCGCGCCTCCAGCCCGGCCCGGAAGTGTCCGGAGCAGACCCGCACGAAGGCCACCCGGTCACGGTGCCGAGGGTCCATGTTCGCCTGGATCTTGAAGACGAACCCGGTGAAGTCGGCGGAGGTGGGAACGATGGGCCCGATGGACGACTCCCGGGCGACCGGCGGGGGCGCGAGCGTCAGGAACTCCCGGAGGAACGCCTCGACGCCGTAGTTGTTGAGCGCACTCCCGAAATAGACCGGGGAGAGCGTGCCGGCGAGGAAGGCCTCCCGCTCGAAGGGGTGGCCGGCGCCGTCGAGCAGCTGGAGATCCTCGACCAGGCGCTCCACCGCCTCCACCCCCAGCTCGTCGGCGAGGGCAGGGTCGGCCAGCGTGAATTCCTGGGCCTCGGCGCGAGAGGCCCCGTGGTCGACGTGCCGGTCGAAGAGCAGCACCCGGGCGCGCGCGCGGTCCACCACGCCGACGAACCGGTCATGCTGGTACACCGGCCAGGTGGCCGGCCAGCAGGCGATGCCGAGGTCGCGCTCGACATCACTGAGGAGGGTCATTGGCTCGACGCCGGCCCGGTCGCACTTGTTGACGAAGGTGACGATCGGCATCCGGCGCCGCTTGCAGACCTCGAAGAGCTGCCGGGTCCGTTCCTCAACGCCCTTGCGGTTGTCGAGCAGCATCACGGCGCTGTCGGCGGCGACCAGCGTGCGGTAGGTGTCCTCCGAAAAATCCTGGTGCCCGGGGGTGTCGAGCAGGTTGACCTGGCAGCCGGCGTACTCGAACTGGAGCACGCTGGAGGTCACCGAGATGCCGCGCTGCCGCTCCAGCTCCATCCAGTCGGAGGTGACGTGGCGGTCGGCGCGCCGGGCCTTGACGGTGCCGGCCAGGTGGATCGCCCCACCGTAGAGCAGGAGCTTCTCGGTGAGGGTGGTCTTGCCGGCATCGGGATGGCTGATGATCGCGAAGGTACGCCGGCGCGCCACCTGGCGCTCGAGGTCCTCGGTGGGCGCCACGGCGGTCACCACGATGCTTCCTCCGTTCGGGATCAGCGGGCCGCAGTCGCTTGGCGGCGGGAACGTCGCTCGTTACTTTTGGGTCGGCCAACGGCGGCCAGTCCGCCGGGGCCATGCGTCATTGCTGGACAGGTGTCCGAGTGGCTGAAGGAGCCGGTCTCGAAAACCGGTGGGCCCGCAAGGGTCTCGTGGGTTCGAATCCCACCCTGTCCGTCGAATCGTCCTTCCGCGTTCCGTTTCAATCCGGCATCACGTTCGTGGGTGGACCTGCGGCCGCGCTGCGGCCTCGGTCTCCTCGCCCGCTATTGCAGGTTCTTCCGCAGCGTCCCGACGTCCAGCACCGGAATCCCGCCCTCGGTCGGCACCATGATGATCATGTTGCTCGATCCCTTGAGGTCGTGCAGCACCTCGAGGTACTGCTTGGTCAGTTGTTCCGGCGTCAGGGTGATGTTGAGCAGCCGCTGCTGGTCGCTCTGCAAGCGGGCCACCTCCACCCGGTGCTTCTCGGTTTCGATCTGCTGTTCCTGCGCGATCTTGTTGTTGATGGCCTGGACCACCTGCGGCGGCGGCTCCAGGTTGCGCAGGTAGAAGGCCGTCACGGTGGCGATCTGGAAGGGCTCGCCCCCCTGCCGCGGCGTCGTGCGGAGGGCGGAGTCCACCTCGCTCTCCATGGCCCGGGCGATGGCGTTCCGCTGCGACACCTCGTTGATCGAGAATTGCACCATGCCGTCCCGCACGCCGTTCCGGATCGCGTTCCGCACGATGTTGTCGATCTGTTCCTGCGCGCCGATCTCCATGAACAGCCGCGGCGCCAGCGCCGGGTCGATCTGGTAGCGGAGTGCGGCGTCCACCTTCATGGCCATCTGCTCGCTGGAGAGGGCGTCCATCTTCTCCGCCTCGTCTCCCGCGCGGGGGAACTGCTCCTCGCGCGTCGAGTAGCGCTCCACTTCGGACCATGGACTCACGAAGCGGATGCCCGGCAGCAGCGGCACCGGGTCCACCGTCCCGAAGGCGTGGCGCACGCCGACCTGGCCCGGCTGGATGACCACCACGGCCGAGGTGAGGAGGACGAAGGCGCCGAGCCCGACGAGCCCCAGGCCGACCGCCCTTCCGATGGTGCCGCCCGCCGAGGGGCCTCGCGCGCGCATCCCGGCGGCCCCGAGGAGCACGAGGAGGCCGATGGCCAGCACGAAGAACCCGAACACGAGGTGACTCATGGGGACTCCCAACGGTGAAGGGTTGGTGTAAGATAGAGGGCGAGGGACCCGTGGCCAATTGAGTGGACTGGGGGTGCACGTTGACCGGAATGGGCACGCATTACACGATCGGGGCCGGCCGATGAGCCTCCTGACCGGAGCCCGGAGCTTCCTCGCCTCCGGGGCCAGCCTGCCCGGCGACCTCCTCGAGGATTCCCGGAAGCGGATCGGGATCGCCGCGTCGGCCATCGCGATCATCTGGCTCGTCATCCTCGTCCTGATCGAGCTGGCCGGGCGATTCTACGCCTCGAGCCTGCCCAACATCGCCTCGATCTGGCCCGAACCAGGGCGCCACTTCACGATCGCGGGCCTCGTGAGCGCCACGGCCTTGGCCATTGTCGCGCGGCGGGTCGGGCCCAAGTCGCACTGGCTCCGCGACCTGGCGGCGCTGCTCGTGGTTGGCACCGCCCTGATGCTGGCGCTCCTCGAGGCCTGGGTGCCGATCGCGCAGCCGGGCCGGCTCTCGTGGGTCTGCCTCATCATCCTGCTTTACCCCCTGATCGTCACCGATTCGCCCCGGCGCACCCTGTACGTGTCGCTGGCCGCCGCCTCCACGGTGCCGCTGTCGCTCATCGTCGCCCTCCGGCGCGGCGTCCAGGAGCCGGAGCACGGCCTGGCGTGGACGGTCGTGCTCCTGCCGCCCTTCCTGTGCGCGGCGATCGCAACCGTCCCCGCCCATCTCGTCAGCCGCCTTGGCCACGATCTCAAGCGCGCGCGCGAGATCGGGGCGTACCGCCTCGGGAAGCTGTTGGGCGAGGGCGGCATGGGGCAGGTGTTCCGCGCCACGCACCAGCTCCTGGCCCGGCCGGCGGCGGTGAAGTTGATCCGGGCGGAGAGCATCAAGGGCGTCAGCAGCGAAACGGCCCGGACCGCCATGGAGCGGTTCCGCCGGGAAGCCGCCGCGGCCGCCGCGCTGTCCTCGCCGCACACCATCGCGCTGTACGACTTCGGGCCCACCGGCGACGGCAGCTTCTTTTATGCGATGGAGTTGCTCGAGGGGATGAGTTTGGAGGACATGGTCAAGCACTTCGGCGGGCTTCCGCCGGAGCGGGTGGCCTATTTCCTCCGGCAGGCGTGCCTCTCGCTCGCGGAGGCGCACAGCCGGAGCCTGGTGCACCGGGACATCAAGCCGTCGAACCTCTACGCCTGCCGCGTCGGGGTCGAAGTCGACTTCGTGAAGGTCCTGGATTTCGGCCTGGTGAAGGAGAACGCCCCGGGGCAATCCGCCGACGTGAAGCTCACCGCGATGGATGCGCTGACCGGCACCCCCGCGTTCATGGCCCCGGAGCTGGCGCTCGGCGATCCCGACGTGGACCACCTGGTGGACATTTACGCGCTCGGCTGTACCGCGTACTACCTGCTTACCGGTGAGCTGCCGTTCTACGCGACCAACACGGTGCAGATGCTCTTCAAGCAGGCCAACGAGGCGCCGCCGACGCCCTCGGCGAAGGCGAAGTTCCCCGTGCCGGACGCCCTCGACCGGGTGGTGCTGGCCTGTCTGGCCAAGGCGCCCAATGACCGCCCCCGCGACGCCATGACCCTGATCGGGATGCTCGACGCCATCCCGTTCGAGAGCCCGTGGACTCCCGAGCGGGCAACGGCGTGGTGGAACGAGCACCTGCCCTCGGCGCTGTCCTCCACCCCGGCGGACAGCCGGCCTGCCGACCGCGGCGAGTGGATCCGCTTTCTCAAGGATTCGAAGGCGCAGTAGGCAGGACTCGTGGAGGGACGTTGACCTCCCCCCACCCCGTGGCTAGTATGCGCCCCGGCCGAGGCGGCCGTGTAAGGACGGGTGCTCGAGTGGTTTAAGAGGCACGCCTGGAAAGCGTGTAAACGGTTAACGCCGTTTCGAGGGTTCGAATCCCTCCTCGTCCGTTCTCCACCAGATTGCTTCGTCGGCCCCTGCGGGGGCCTCCTCCCGATGACAGCAGCGCCCGGGAACTCACCTGGCCCTCCGGGCGTATTGGTGGTGTCACCTTCCGGAGCCAGTCCAGTGCTCATCCGCCAGGGCGGGGATCTCCCCGAGTCCGCCATCACTCCCGAGTCGCTCTACCTGAACCGCCGGGCCTTCGTCGCGGCCGCCGGGGGCATCGCCCTGGGCGCGCTGCTGCCCCCCGGCTGGAGCCCTCCCCGGCGCTCGGGCGACCTCAAGCCGACGCCCTACAAGGACGTCACGACCTACAACAACTACTACGAATTCGGCACCGACAAGGGCTCGCCCGCCAAGCTGGCCGGCGCGCTCCGCGTGTCCCCATGGACAGTCGAGGTCGCGGGAGAGGTCAAGCGCCCCGGCAAGTACGCCATCGAGGACCTCGTCCGGCCGTATCCGGCCCAGGAGCGCATCTACCGGCATCGCTGCGTCGAGGGCTGGTCGATGGTGGTGCCGTGGCTCGGTTTTCCGCTCGGCGACCTCATCAAGCGCCTCGAGCCCACTTCGCGCGCCAAGTACGTGGAATTCACCACGCTCAACGACCCGGCCCAGATGCCCGGGCAGCGCTACGATATCCTCCCCTGGCCGTACGTCGAGGGGCTCCGGATGGACGAGGCGATGCATCCGCTCACCCTCATGGTGACCGGCCTCTATGGCAAGCCACTGCCGAACCAGAACGGCGCGCCACTCAGGCTGGTGGTGCCGTGGAAGTACGGGTTCAAGGGCGGCAAGGCAATCGTGCGGATCCGCTTCATGGAGACCCAACCCGACACCACCTGGAACATCGCCGTGCCCAGCGAGTACGGCTTCTACGCCAATGTGAACCCGCAGGTGGACCACCCGCGCTGGAGCCAGGCCCGGGAGCGCCCGATCGGGGAGTTCTTCAAGCAGGACACCCTGATGTTCAACGGATACGGCGACCAGGTGGCGAAGCTGTACAGCGGCATGGATCTCCGGGCCAACTACTGAGCCGGCCGTGACCCGTGCCCAGGTCGTACGCCGCATCGTCAAGCCGCTCATCTGGGCGGTGGGGCTGGGGATTCCCGCCTGGCTCACCTGGGGCGCCTTCCACGACGCCCTCGGCACCGACCCGGTCGAGACCATCCAGCGCTGGACCGGGAAGGGCGCGCTCATCGGGCTCTTCCTGACCCTGGCGATCACGCCGCTCCGCCGCGCCAGCGGGTGGAACGAGCTCATCAGGCTCCGGCGCCTCCTCGGCCTCTTCTCGTTCTTCCTCGCCTCGCTGCACCTCGCCTCGTACGTGGTGTTCGACCAGTCATTCTCGCTCACGGAGATCCGCAAGGACGTGGTGGAGCACCCCTGGGTGACGGCCGGCTTCGCCGCGTGGCTCATGCTGGTGCCCCTGGCCCTCACCTCCACGACCGCCATGGTGCGGCGCCTCGGCCCCCGTTGGAAGCGCCTCCACCAGCTGGTCTACCTGGCCGCGGCGGCCGGCGTACTGCATTTCCTCTGGCAGGTAAAGAAGGACGCCCGGACCCCGGCGCTCTTCGGCCTGGTGCTCGTGGTGCTGCTGGCCGCCCGGCTTCCGGTCTGGTCCCGGCGGGCGCAGCGAGCCCCGGTGCGCGCGCTTGATTCGCCCCGAACGCCCGGCTAGCTTCCGCCCTCGATGCCCTCACGTTCCCCCTTGCTCGACGGACGAGCCATCGCGCGCACCCTGGCGCGCATGGCCGTCGAAATCGTCGAGCGATGCCACGGAACGGAGGGCCTTTTGCTGGTCGGCATCCAGCGCCGGGGCGTGGAACTCGCCGAGCGGATCGGCAAGCTGATCGAGGCGTCGGAGGGTTCGCCGGTCTCCCGCGGCAAACTCGACATCACTCTCTACCGCGACGACCTCCAGGCCATCGGGCCGCGCCCCGTGGTGGGGGTCACCAGCCTGCCGGTGTCCCTGGACGGCCGGACCGTGGTCATCGTGGACGACGTGCTCCATACCGGGCGCACCATCCGGGCCGCCCTCGACGAGCTCGCCGACTTCGGGCGGCCGAACCGCATCCTGCTCTGCGTGCTGATCGACCGCGGCGGCCGCGAGCTCCCGATCCAGCCCGACATCGCTGGCCAGACCGTGCGGGTCGGCCCTGGCGAGCGGGTGGACGTCTTCATCACCGAACTCGACGGGCGCGATGCGGTGGAGCTTGCCCGTGCCAGCTGACACCGGCGTGCCGGCCCTCGGCAAGGACCTGATCGGGCTCGAGACCCTCACCGCCGGCCAGATCCAGTTCATCCTCGACACCGCCGAGCCGTTCAAGGAAGTGAGCGAACGCGCCATCAAGAAGGTCCCGGCGCTCCGCGGCAAGACCATCGTCAACCTCTTCTTCGAAGCCTCCACCCGCACCCGCATCTCCTTCGAGTTCGCCGAGAAGCGGCTCTCCGCCGACACCGTCAACGTGGCGACCCAGATCTCGTCGGTGTCGAAGGGCGAGACCCTGGTGGACACGGCGCGCAACCTCGAGGCGATGCGGATCGACATGGTCGTGATCCGGCACGGGTCATCCGGCGCCGCGCAGTTCCTCGGCGACCGCATCGAGTCCAACGTCATCAACGCCGGCGACGGGAAGCACGAGCACCCCACGCAGGCGCTGCTCGACATGCTGACCCTGCGGGACAAGTTCGGCCGGATTGCGGGGCTCAAGGTGGCCATCTGCGGCGACATCCTTCACAGCCGGGTGGCGCGGAGCAACATCTGGGGGCTCGTCAAGCTGGGCGCCGAGGTCGGCGTCTGCGGGCCGCCGTCGCTCCTGCCGCGAGGGATCGAAGAACTGGGCGTCACGGTGCTGCCCCGCATCGAGGACGCGATCGCCTGGGCCGACGCGCTCAACGTCCTCCGGCTCCAACTCGAGCGGATGCAGGCGGGCTTCATTCCCTCGCTCCGGGAATACAACCGGGTCTTCGGTGTCACGCGCGAGCGGCTGGCCCGAGCGCCGAAGGACCTGGTCATCCTGCATCCGGGCCCCATGAACCGGGGCGTCGAGATCGACAGCGACGTGGCCGACGGCGAGCACAGCGTCATCCTGCCGCAGGTCACCAACGGCGTCGCGGTCCGGATGGCCGTTCTTTACCTGCTGGCGGGCGGCACCGGGGCCGCGGCCGCGGCCGCCCGAGGCGAGGCAGCATGATCCCGATCCTGATCCGCGGCGGCCGCGTCATCGACCCCTCCCGCGGCACCGACGGCGTCGCGGACGTGCTGCTCGAAGACGGCCGGATCTCGGCGGTCGGCCGTGGCGTGGCGCCGCCCGAGGGGAGCGAGATCATCGAGGCGGCGGGGAAGGTGGTGGCGCCCGGCCTCATCGACCTCCACGTCCACCTGCGGGAACCCGGCCAGGAGGACCTCGAGACGGTGGCCTCGGGCGCCATGGCGGCGGCGGCCGGCGGCTTTACGGCGGTTTGCGCAATGCCGAACACCGACCCGGTCACCGACAACCAGGCCGCGGTGGGGTTCATTGTCAGCCAGGCCCAGCGGGCCGGCAAGGCGCGGGTCTACCCGATCGGCGCCGTCACGCTGGGCCAGCGCGGCGAGCAGCTCGCGGAATTCGGCGAACTCGTCGGGGCCGGCGCGGTAGCGGTGAGCGACGACGGCAAGCCGGTCGGCTCCAGCCACATGATGCGCACCGCGCTGGAATACGCGCGGACCTTCGGCATCCCGGTGGCCAACCACTGCGAGGAGATGAGCCTGGCGCAGGGCGGCGCGATGCACGAGGGGCTGGTCAGCACCCGCCTTGGCCTCAAGGGCATCCCCGCCGCCGCCGAGGAAATCATGGTGGCGCGCGACATCATCCTCGCGGAGCTGACCGGGGGGCACGTCCACCTCTGTCACATGTCCACGCGCGGCTCGGTGGAGCTGATCCGGCGCGGCAAGGAGCGGGGCATCCGGGTCACCGCCGAGGCGACGCCGCATCATTTCTCGCTCACCCACGAGCGGTGCGCGGGCTATGACACCAACGCCAAGATGAACCCGCCGCTCCGCGAAGTGGCCGACGTGGCGGCCATCCGCCAGGGGCTGAAGGACGGCACGATCGACGTCATCGCCAGCGATCACGCCCCACACCACTACGACGCCAAGGAGCGCGAGTTCGACCTCGCGCCCAACGGCATCGTGGGGCTGGAGACGGCGCTCGGTGTCGCCATCCGCGACCTCGTGGACTCCGGAATCCTGACGCTGGCGGAGCTGGTGGACCGGATGAGCACCCGCGCCGCCCGGATCTTCAACCTGCCGGGCGGCACCCTCGCCGTCGGGGCGCCGGCGGACGTGGTGGTCTTCGATCCGGCCGAGCGGTGGGTCGTACGGCCGGAACACTTCCGGTCGAAGAGTCGCAACACGCCGTACGCCGGTGCCGAGCTCGTCGGCCGGGCGCACCAGACGGTGGTCCGCGGCCGGATCGTGTTCGACCTGCGGAGCACCTGAGCACGGAACCCCCCGCTGGCGGGGTGCCGACGGTGCCGGAAATCGTTACCTTTGGACAGAGGTCCCGTCGGAGGGCGCCACGCGCCCGCCCGCCGTGCCGCCACCAGCCCTGGCGTCCGCCGTCACCCGAGGGAAGCCCGACCATGGCGAAATCGACCCCCCAACCCGCCAATCCCATCGACGCCCTGCTCGAGGAGCGCGCCCGGTTCGAGACCTGGCTCGCCCGCCTCGATTCGGCGGGGTCCACGGCGCCGCCGGCGGTGCGCGACAAGATCCGGGGCGACTATCAGCAGCGGCTGACCCAGGTCATCGACGAGTTGAAGACCCATGCCGCGGCGGTGGCGGAACAGCTCGCCACGCTGCGGGTGCGCGAAGGCGACCTCGCGGAACGGGAGGCGGCGGCCCAGGAGACGCTGGCCGAAGCGGAGCTTCGCCATGCCGTCGGCGAGTACGAGGAATCGGAGTGGGAGCGAGTCCGGGGCGGGAGTGAACGACTGCTACTCGACGTGCGCGAGGAGCTGGCCCGGGTCAGTGACGAAATCACCCGGCTCGGCGAGGTACAGGCGCTGATCGCGGCGAAGCCGAAGGTGCCCGAACCGCCGCCCGCGCCGGAACCGGCGCCCGCTCCTGCGGCGGCGGCCGCGCCGGAGGCCGGCGACGATTGGGAGCCGTTGATCCCGCTCGCGGACGCAGCGGCAGAAAAGGCTCCGCCCCCGGCGCCGAGTGCCCCGCGGTTCACGCCTCGCACCGGTGCCCGTCCCTCGGAGCCGACGCCGCCCAGGACCATCCCGTTCCCGGGGCGCGCCGAGGCGTCGCCGGACGACCTCGCCTTCCTCAAGTCCATGGCCGATGAACAGCCCGCCGCGAAGCGGACCAGCGGGGCGGGGGCCCGGGTGAGCGATGCCGGGACCAAGGGCGCCGAGGAACCGCCAAAGCTCGTGCCGGGCAACGAGCGGCCCAGTCAGGCCGCCGCGCCCAAGACGCTGAAGTGCGGGGAGTGCGGCACGCTGAACCGCCCGACGGAGTGGTACTGCGAG